>CALVFK010000001.1 GCA_944326805.1 uncultured Massilimicrobiota sp.
TTTTAATAGTAATCAAGACTTTTTTGTTTTTTATAAAGATGAAACTGGAAAGTAAATAAAAGATTTAAAAGATAATATTAGAGTTAGAGTAGAAGTGGAAAAGTAAACTATACAAAATACACATTGTAATATAGTACAATGTGTATTATGAAGTGGTCAGTTACACCAATACATATCAAAACCAACTAGTCATAATATACAAACAAGGCATATTGAATCACTTATGTCTTTATCTCGTAATTTGTGATTCACTTCTATACAAAATTTCATAAATTTTCACAAAAAAACATATACAAATGCTCAGAATTCATATATAGTAATACAAGTATAGTGATCAATCAGGAGGGTGAGTAATGATTGAAATATTAAAAGCGATATTGTTCGGTATTGTTGAGGGTATTACAGAATGGTTACCAATCAGTAGTACTGGACATATGATCTTATTAGATGAATTTATTCAATTAGATGTCAGTTCCGAATTTTATAGTATGTTTCAGGTTGTCATTCAATTAGGGGCAATTATGGCTGTTGTTATTTTGTTTTGGAATGATTTCTTTCCGTTTGGAAAAAAGGATAATCCATATCCTCTAGCAAAAGATGGGATTTTATCTTATGTGAAAATAGATAAAATTGTATTATGGATCAAAATACTTGTTGCCTGTATTCCAGCAGCTGTAGTAGGTGTCCTTTTTGATGAACAGTTAGAAGCAATATTCTATAATTATCAGACTGTATCCATTGCCTTGATTGTTTTTGGGATTGCTTTTATTCTCATTGAAAATCGTAATGCCCATCAACGCAGTCGTATTCATTCTTTACGTAATATTACGATACAAACAGCTTTAATGATTGGTGTTTTCCAATTGATTGCTGCTATTTTCCCAGGAACGTCACGTTCTGGAGCGACAATTGTTGGTGCTTTAGTATTAGGGGTATCGAGAAGAGTGGCAGCTGAATTTACATTCTTTTTAGCCATTCCTGTTATGTTTGGAGCGTCTTTGTTAAAAATTGTGAAATTTGGTTTTATCTTTACAATGCAGGAAGCTGTTATTTTAATTGTTGGAATGGTTGTTGCTTTTGTTGTTTCTATTTTTGTGATTAAGTTTTTAATGGATTATATTAAGAAACATGATTTTAAAGTTTTTGGATGGTATCGTATTGTTTTAGGTATTGTTGTTTTATTATATTTTATATTTTTAGGATAACACGATATAAATCGTGTTTTTCTTTTTATGGAGGATAGATTTTATGCATTATCAATTTGTCAATCAATGTGATGAGGAACTATATCATTTTTATCAATGTCAAAAATCTTATTTTGCACTTTTTCATCAAGATATCACTTATCAATATATTCAAGAAGATATGCAAGGACCAGAAGGTTTTTGTGAAGATAATCATTATCATTGTAAAATATATGAACAAGATCAGATGATCGCTTATCTTGATTATATGATTGGTTATCGCTTTTCTATGAAACATGATTCTCATTATTTGTGGATTGGTCTTTTTATGGTGGAAGAAAGTTTATGGCATCGTCATTATGGAAAACAAATCATCACATATCTTTGTAGACAGTATCCAACATATACATTACAATTAGCTTGTCTAATACAAAATAAAAATGGGTTATCTTTTTGGAATGCTATGGGTTTTCAAGAAATAGCGCGTTCATATTGGGGTCATGAAGAAGTTTTAATATTGGAAAAAGAAGCTAAGGAGGATATTTGAGTTTTATGGATTTCCAAACAAAATATGATATAACACATAAAGAAAGTTTGCATATACATTACTATTGTAATATTTTATCATTGATTCGTTTTTTATTGTTTATTTTGGTTATTGTTTTGTTGTTGCTGGGATATTTTTGGCAAAGTGTATGTTATGGGTTTGCTGGAGTTACCTTGATTGCTTTTTTGATTGTTGTCAAAGTACATCATCATTATAAAAAGAAAGATATCCACATTCATGCTCTCCAACACGTTTATTTCAAACATCTTCAACGTCAAAATGGAAAATGGAAAGAGTTTGAAGAATGTGGTGATACATTTTTAGATGAACATGATTACAAGAGTTTTGATTTGGATATATTAGGAAGAAATTCTTTATATCAGATGATATGTCTTGCTTTTACATCGCAAGGAAAAAAACAGCTGGCTAATGACCTTATAAATGATCATTGTTATGAAGATATGAAAGAACGTCAAAAGGCGGTAGAGGAATTAGCGAATCATCCAGAATTTGTGATTCAATTAGAAACACTAGGTTCATTGATTCCACGTCAAAAAAAGAATAGTATAGAAGATTGGTTGTACAGTATTCAAAATCAGTCTATCCATACTTTATCACCTTTTCTATTTGTTTTTCCTTTGCTTGTTTGTCTAAGCTTATTTTGTGTCTGTTTTCACTGGTTCATGCCTTATAGTCAGATTGTTTTAGAAGCAGGTGTTGTTTTACAGTTATGTATTGCCTTTTCTTTTTACTTTAAGCATCAAGCTTTATTTGAGCCTATTGCATACTTATCCACAGGTTTAGAAAGTTATGCACAATGTTATGCACAAATTGTGAATAACTTATTCACATCAGATTATTTACAAAAGCTACAAAAACAATTAACTGAACAAAATGATGTTGTTTTTGCAATTCATCAGCTTTCACGTATCAGTCAAAAAGTGATATATCGTCATAATATTTTTGCTTTTATTATTTTGAATGGGTTAGGTCTATTTGATTTTTATATTCATTATCAATATGCACGTTGGCTTAAACAATATCAAAGTATAATTCCTGTATGGTTTGATGTATTAGCAAAAATTGAATCCTTAATGAGTTTATCAGTTTTAAAAATAGATCAATTTGATGTTGTTTTACCAGAAATTCAAAAAGAAAAAGGACTTGCTTTTACTCAGTTGTGTCATCCTTTGATTGACCCTCAACAAGTTGTTGGTAATGATTTTAAAATGGATGAACCCTTATGTGTCATTACTGGTTCTAATATGTCTGGAAAAACAACGTTTATGCGTAGCATTGGTTTAAATCTTGTATTAGCATATGCAGGTGGTTATGTGTTTGGAAAGTCACTAACCTGTTCACCTATGCACATGATGACTTCTATGCGTGTAAAGGATAATGTGGAAGAAGGAATTTCTACATTTTATGGAGAACTTTTGCGTATTAAAGAAATGGTTGAATATGCTAAAAAACAGCAACCTATGATTTGTTTTATTGACGAAATATTCAAAGGAACAAATTCTTTGGATCGTATAGCCGGTGCGAAAGCAACAATTGAAAAATTATCCTTACCTTATGCTTATACATTTTTAACTACACATGATTTAGAATTGGGGCAACTGAAAAAACAAAACTATCATTTTGATGAATATTATCAGGATGAACACATATGTTTTGATTATAAAATCAAAAAAGGAGTATCTCAGTCAAGTAATGGTCAATTTTTATTGAAACAGGTAGGTATTCTTGATGAATAGGGGAGTGTGATTTTTAATGAAAGAAAAAACGATGAAAGATATGTTTAAACTGACTTTTGGAGAAGAGGTAGGAAATGCTGTTAGTCATGGTGTTATGGCTCTATTATGTCTATTTGTTTTACCATTTGTATCAGTTTATTCCTATTTGCGAGGTGGAATCGTTCGTAGTGTCGGTGTTTCTATTTTTATGATTTGTTTGTTTTTAATGTTTTTAATTTCAACTATCTATCATAGTATGGCATATGATTCTCAGCAAAAATATATTTTTAGAAAACTTGATCATATATGTATCTATCTTGCGATTGCTGGCAGCTACACACCTGTTGCTTTATGTGTTGTCAAAGGATGGGTTGGTATCTTGATTCTTGTCATTCAATGGTCGGCTGTTTTGGCTGGGATTTTATTGAAGGCTGTTTCTAAAAGAGCTTTTCCTATTCTTTCAACAGCTATTTATCTTGTAATGGGCTGGATTGCTATTGTTTTTATTCCTTTTTTGATTCATTCCTCATTCTGGTTTCTCTTCTTTATAATCCTAGGAGGTGTTATGTATTCCATAGGTGTCTTCTTTTATGCAAAACATAAAAAGTTTTTCCATTTTGTATGGCATCTTTTTATAAACTGTGCCAGTATTTTACATTTTATCGCAATTGTCTTTTTGATGTAAAAACCCAAAGGTAACTTTTCCTTTGGGTTATTTTTCTTCATCTTCCTTATAAAATGTATCCAGCATTCTTTCAGCAATCATTCTATATTGATTACTTAAAGAACAAATCAACAATAATAAGACGACCATATGATGAGAATCGTCTAAATTCATCTGATGCTGTTCAATAAGTTTTTCTGTAGATATTGTCACATTATGAAACAGTTCTTCAGTGATGTTGAGATAATCATTATATATAGGTTCAATTTCTTCCATATGATCATGAAAAGGTTGTAAGATTTTTTTTATTTCCTGAATTGAAATGGTATTTTTTAAAGAATAAATCAATAACATCTGTAAAATATGATTTTTTGAATATTTTTTTCCTTTAATGGGTTTTAATAAACCTTCTTTAGAATAATTATTAATCATTGTCTTAGTTAAGAGTTTATCGTCTTCATGTCGTTTGTTATCGGCTAGATTGACATCAAATAAAGTCATAATCTGGTCCATATATAAATCTAGAGAAGGTATGTCTTCTGATTTTAAATGACTCATATGTTCAATTTGATTTAAAATTTCATTAAGCTTTTCGTTATTCATCAAATCACCTCATAAATACTATACATGAATTTATAGAAAATGACAATATCTCGTTGACAAATGAATAAAATAAAATATAATAAATGTATAAAGTAGTATTTAATACTATATTAAAAGGAGTTGATATTATGAGTAAGTTGTTTCAAAAGGCTATGGATCCCATTAGTAGTGAAACACATTTTATTGGAGCATGTCTTTCGTTGATTGGATTATTCATTATGATTGTGATTGGTATTCAAAAAGAAACGTCTCCATCCATACTATGGGCAGCAATTATTTTTGGATTATCTTTAATAGCATTATATAGCGCAAGTTCCATTTATCATTTTTTTAGTGGTAATCAAAAAATCAAGACTGTTTTAAGAAAATTGGACCATTCTATGATTTATGTTTTAATTGTTGGTACTTATACACCTGTAGTTATGTCTTGTATGCCTAAACCACATTCTTATTATTTTTTAGCTATTTTATGGACTATTGCATTGATAGGGATTGTTTTAAAAATCTGCTGGCTGAATGCACCAAGAGCTATTGCAACAGCCATTTATTTAATACTTGGATGGTCTATTCTTTTTGATTTTCAGTCATTTCAAGGGATTTCTTTACCATGCCTCATTTTGATTGCCTGTGGGGGTATTGCTTATTCTATAGGGGCCTTTATTTATATTTTTAAAAAGCCTAATTTAACGATTCGTTTTGGATTTCATGAACTTTTTCATATCTTTGTGATTATGGGTTCTTTATTTCATTATTTGGCAATTGTTATTTTTATTCTTTAAAAAGCATATCTATGCTTTTTTTCTTTGCTTTATGAATGAATTTTGCTTATAATAGTTGTTGGTGATAAAGAATGAAAAAAATGAAATTAACATATCAGACTTTAATATTATATCTTGTTGCTTTTTTAGTGATTGTTATAGGAGATCAGGTTACTAAAATTATTGTCGATCATACATTATCTTTAGGTGCAAGTTATGCGATTATTGATAATTTCTTCTATTTCACATATGCTCATAATACAGGAGCAGCGTGGGGAATGTTAGCAGGAAAAATCAGTTTATTTTTAATTGTATCAATCATTGCAGCTGTAGGTATTATTTATTATTTTATAATATCTGAATCTTATTAAAAATTAACACGTTTTGGACTCGTATTGGTTTTTGGAGGATTGATTGGTACTTTGATTGATCGTCTGGCTTTTGGTTATGTTAGAGATTTTATTGATTTTATTATTTTTGGATATAATTTTCCTATTTTTAATGTTGCGGATATGGCGATTACAATAGGAATGGCACTTGTTATTTTGGAAATTAGTATAGAGGAGTATAAAGCATGGAAATTATCAAAATCACAATAGATGAAACAAATCAGGGACAAAGAATAGATAAATTATTAATGTTGTATTTAAAAGACATGTCAAGAACGCAGATTCAACAGCTTATTCGTCAAAACCATGTTCGTATTAATGATTGCGTTGTCAAAGCCAGTTATAAAGTTGAAACAGGGGATCAATGTCTCATTGAAATTCCTGAACCTGAAAATATGGATGTTTTACCAGAAAATATCCCATTAGATATTGTTTATGAAGATCAGGATGTTATCGTTGTGAATAAACCAAGTGGCATGATCGTTCATCCTTCACCAGGTATTTATTCAGGAACTCTGGTCAATGCTTTGTTGTATCATTGCCAAGATTTATCTGGTATTAATGGTGTTATGCGTCCTGGTATCGTACATCGTATTGATAAAGAAACAAGTGGATTATTGATGGTCGCAAAAAATGATATGGCACATAAACATTTAAGTGAGCAGTTACAGGAGCATACTGTTATCAGACGTTATCAGGCATTGGTACATGGACTCATTCCACATGAATATGGGCGCATTGAAGCACCTATTGGTCGCGATCCTCATGATCGACAAAAAATGACATGCACTGATAAAAATGCTAAGGAAGCTATTACGAATTTTCAAGTCATCGAACGTTTTCGTGATATGTGTTTAGTTGAATGTCGTCTGGAAACAGGACGCACACATCAAATTCGTGTTCATATGCAATATATTGGACATCCTGTTTATGGTGATCCTCAATATGGTTTAAGACGTGATGATACATCACATGGACAATATCTTCATGCTAAAATTTTAGGTTTTATTCATCCGAGAACGCAAGAAGAAATGTATTTTGAAAGCGATTTGCCAGATTATTTTGTAGAGAAATTAGAACAGTTACGTCAGGAAATGGGGGAATAATGAATGTCAACAGTTATCAGCTGGGATCAGTATTTTATGGGGATTGCGAAATTGTCTGCTTATCGTTCTAAAGATCCTAATACACAAGTTGGGGCATGCATTGTGAATGCTGAAAATAAAATTGTCGGGGTCGGTTATAATGGATTACCTTGGGGATGTGAAGATACGCAGTTTCCTTGGGACAACAGAGAAGGGGATATGTATGATACCAAATACCCATATGTTGTTCATGCAGAATTAAACGCTATTTTAAATAGTATTCAAAATTTAAAAGGTTGCCGCATCTATGTCTCATTGTTTCCATGTCATGAATGTGTTAAAGCCATTATTCAAAGCGGTATTCAAAAAATTATCTATGAAGATGATAAATACAACAATACGCCAAGTGACCGTGCGGCTAAACGTATGTTGGATGCTGCAGGAGTTGTTTATCAAAAGATGACTCCGTTTGATATCGAGATTAAATAAATAATAAAACTATTTGTGAGTCTTACGATATTCGCAAATAGTTTTTTATATTTTTCTATTCAGTGACTATAATAAAAAAGAATGGTTACCCATTCTTACTGTTCTTTCAATAATGCTTTGACACGTTTTGTATTTGTAAAATTTAGTTTAACGACTTTTGTTAAAATATTTTGGCCATATTTTGCAGCAATTTTAGCAGCAACAACATCGACTTGTGAACTTGTACCACGAACTAAGTTCATCTTTAAACTTTTTGTCATATTGGCAAAATATTGTAAATAAGCATATCGTGATAAAATTTCAGCTGCCAACACTGCCATGTATTTCTTTTCAGCCTCAGTTACAAACATTAAGTCTTTAACAACAATCACTTCATTTTTTAAATAATTAAAATATGTTTTTGGGGAAACAAACTGATTGATGACTTTTACTTTTACATTCTGTTTCACTTTTTGCATGACATTGACAGTTGCCTGATTGTAGAGTTTAGATTTTATATTAGCCTGATTAAAACCATCATTAATCATTTTATTATAATGTGAATTATCTAAAATTAATAAACTATAGATAAGCTGGTCTTTAATAAGTTTCGCACATTGAATGATTTCACGATTACTTAAAGCAGTTATATCTTCTATCTTTAATTCCTTTAATAATGTAATATCTTTTTCTTGAACATAACATGATACAACACATATTGGACCTAAATAATCAGCTGAGCCGGTTTCTGCACATCCAATATGATGGTATGGAAAGACATCATCAATATCTGTGGTCATAGTGGCTAATTTTTTTGCGATTTTCTTAGACCAGTGTTTGGCTTCTTGAATAGCATTAGAACCTGTAAACTCAACTGTCTGATTATTTTTAGCAATAATATCACAACCAATAGCATGGGCTTTAAATACAAGGTCTGTGTCATCAACTGGAACCATTTGACTATCATAATATTTTTTCATTTTTTCCAATGTACTTTGTTCAACTTTTAGTATAATTGGCTCCACGTTAATCACCTCATTATTATTTTAACATAATTTTGTTAATTTTGACAGAACATTTTTCAAATGTTATAATATCGGCGTTTATAAGGAGGGTTTTTCTTGATTTTTTCTTTAATTGATATACTTTGTGTCGCATTTTTATTGATATGTGCGATTTTTGGCTATAGAAAAGGTTTTATTGTACAACTTTATGATATCATCAGTTTTCTATTTGTTTTGTTTCTTGTTTATTTATTAAGTGAACCACTATCTTCTATATGGACTATCTATGCATATGATCAAAGTGATTTTATTGCGTCCATGTTAGGTGCCATGATTAATCGTTTGGCTGTCGGATTTATTCTTTTTATTGGTTTAATGATTATTAAAAAAATCATAGGGTTCCTTATTAAACCTGTGTTGAAGGGAGTTATGCATTCACTAGCGTTGACATCTTTTCTTGACCGTTTGCTTGGTCTTATCAGTCATGTTTTAGAGGGTATTATAACTATATATCTGGTTCTTGTTTTTCTTGTTATTCCTTTTTATCCTCAAGGACGTACCATGATTGAGCAATCTGTTTTTGCTGAAAATATTGTTGATATGGTTCCTGGTATAAGTCAAACAGTTTTAGATATGAGTGATTTATGGCAACAAAATCAAAATATGGAAACTTATTCACAAGATATTCTTGCAAGACTCACACTTCAGGCTTTAACTTTTGATATTATTGATGAACAGGATGCTTTAAAGATTTTTGAAAATCATATTTTTCAACAGAGTGGACAAACTATTGAGTTAAATGAATCACAGTTTGAACAACTCAAAAATTTATTAGAAAACACCCATTATTCACCACAACAAATTCAAGATTTTTTATCTCAGATAAGGATGTGATAATATGAAAACTATCTATGAAACATTAGAAATGAATAAAATTCAAGAACAATTGCTTCATTATTGTGCTTCAACACTTGGAAAAAATAAAATTCAGTCACTCCAAATGTTTGATGATGAAGAAGAACTTCAGGAAGCTTTGGATAAAGTTGAAGAAGCAATGCAGTTTGTTGAACGACTTGGTCGATTGCCATTAGGTGGTCTGGCTGATGTGACTTCAAGTTTAAAAAAAGCCAATCGTGATGGAATATTGACTGGGGAAGAACTTTTATTGATTCAGGCACATCTTGAATGCGTCATGCATGTGCAAAATTATTTTCAAAATAGTGAAATAATTGTGCAATCTTTAAAAGATCTTTATGAAGGTTTGGTTGATCAACCACATCTTCGTGATGAAATCGCAAGATGTATTGCTTCAGATGGAACAATCAATGATCATGCCAGTCCTCAACTTTTACATATTCGACGTCAGATTAAAAATTTACAAAGTCAAATGCGCTCACGTATGGAGCATCTTGTTAAGGAAAGCCGTGATTATTTATCTATTGATCAGATAACAACACGTAATAATCGTCTGGTCTTGCCAGTGCAGTCAAACCATAAAAATCAGATACAGGGTCTTATTCATGCTCAAAGTGCAACTGGTCAGACAGTTTATATTGAACCGGCTGAGGTTGTTGGGATGAATAATCAAATCAGTTTATATGAAGCTCAGGAAAAAGAAGAAATCAGACGTGTTCTTTTTCAGCTTTCACAGCTTGTAAAAAATCATTATTATCATTTTCATTTTAATTTAGAATTATTAGCTGAGCTGGATTTTATTTTTGCAAAAGCGCAATTTGGGGTGCTTTATCATTGTGTTCGTCCTGTTATTCAAAAAGATGGAAAAGAACTTTCTCTTTTAGAAGCCAGACATCCTTGTATTGATCAGGATAAAGTCGTCGCAAATGATATTATATTAAAAAATCATCGTGTTTTATTAATTACTGGAAGTAATACAGGTGGAAAGACTGTCACTTTAAAGACAGCAGGTTTACTCTCTTTCATGGCTATTTGTGGTTTACTTGTTCCGGCTCGTGAAGCAACAATTCCATTGTTTGATCAAATTTATGTTGATTTGGGCGATGAACAATCTATTGAGCAATCACTTTCCACTTTTTCTAGTCATATGATGAAAATGATTGATATACTTCATAGTGCAACATCTTCAAGTCTCGTGATTTTGGATGAAATCGGTTCTGGAACAGATCCTCAGGAAGGGGAAAGTTTAGCTCAAGCTATTTTATCACGTTTTATAGATATGCACTCTTTTGTTTTGACGTCAACTCATTATGGACGTTTAAAAACTTTTGCTAGTGAACATTCTGAAATTTTAATGGCAGCTGTTGGTTTTGATTTGCAGGCTATGAAACCAACATATCATCTTCAATTAGAGAGTATTGGACAATCTTACGCGATTGAGATTGCTGAACTTTTAGGTTTGGATCATGAAATCATTCAAAAGGCTCGAGAAATTAAAAATGAAGCGATGAGTGAACATGAAAAATTGATGGAAGTATTACAGTCAAAAGAAACTCTTTTAGAACAAAAAGAACAAGATTTACAAAAGAGTATGCAGGAAGCAATGCAACTCAAAAAACAATATGAACATGCTTTGCATCAATGGGAACATCAAAAAGATCAGATATTGCAAAAGGCAAAAGATGAGGCCAATGATATTGTTGAAAAAGCTAAAAATGATGTTCAAGATATTTTGGATACAATGAAACAGTCTACGATGAAACAGCATGAAATTATTCAAACAAAACATGATTTAGATCAATTAAAGTACATGCAACAAGATGTTGTTTATAAACAACAACATACATTACATGTTGGTGATCATGTACGTGTTTTAAAAATGAATAGAGAAGGAGATATTGTTGAAATCTTAAAGAATCATATGATTATGGTTTCTTTATCAGGATTGAATGTGAAATTGCATGAAGATGAGGTGCTTTATCTCCATCCACAAACAAAAGTGAAAAAAGTAGAGAAAGCAAAAGTAAAAAAATCAACAGTATCGAAAACTGGAACTTATGAGTTAAATATTATTGGAAAAAGATACGAGGAAGCCATGAGTCTGGTTGATAAGTTTTTGGATGATGCTCTTGTTTTAGGGTATCCACATGTCCGTATTATTCATGGTATGGGAACAGGAGCATTACGTAAAGGTGTACGTCGCCTGTTGGATAAAAATAAGCATGTTGTTTCATATCGTGATGGGGGTCCTAATGAAGGCGGATTAGGAGCTACGTTGGTGTATTTTGAATAATGAATGATTTGATTAAAAATAAACTCTCTTTATTACCATCTTCGCCTGGATGTTACCTTATGAAAAATAAAGAGGGAACAGTTATTTATGTCGGTAAAGCTAAAAAATTAAAAAATCGAGTACATTCTTATTTTGTTGGTGTACATAATTATAAAACAACAAAACTTGTGAGTGAAATTGTAGATTTTGATTATATTGTGACAGATAGTGAAAAAGAAGCTTTATTACTGGAAATTAATTTAATTAAAGATTATTCACCACAATATAATATTATGTTCATGGATAATACTTATTATCCTTATATTCAAATGACAAATGAAACACATCCAAGATTAAGAATTGTACGTAATGCCAAGGAAAAAAAAGCTAAACATTTTGGACCTTTTCCTGATGCAACTGCAGCGAGAGAGACATACAAATTACTGAATCGCCTTTATCCATTACGTAAATGCAATCACATTCCTAAAAAGCCGTGTCTTTATTATTCACTAGGACAATGTCTGGCTCCCTGTATTCAGGAAGTGGATGTTGAAATTTATAATGACATTAAAAAATCAATTACCAAACTGTTAAATGGTGATATTAAAGAGAAAGTCAATGAATTAACTGAAAAAATGAATCAGGCTAGTGAACAATTGAATTTTGAACAGGCTAAGGAGTATCGTGACCTTATTTCTCACATTCGTTATGTAACAGCAAAACAACATGTTCAATTTAATGATCAGGTTGATCGCGATATCCTCGGTTATTATGTGGATCATGGCTATTTGAGTATACAGTTATTCTTTATGCGTCATGGGAAACTGTTATCACGAGATTTAAATCTGATTCCTATTGAAGATCATGTCCAAGAAAGTTTACAACAATTTATGGTCTCTTTTTATCAAAATAATACACTCCCAAAAGAAATTTTAGTGCCTTTAGATATGGATATTGATTTATTGTCGCAAATTATTGATTGTAAAATCTTAAAACCTCAAAAAGGAAATAAAGCTTCATTAGTCCAAATGGCTATTGAAAATGCGAAAGAATCGTTAGAAAAGAAGTTTCAGCTTATGGAAAAAAATGAAGCTGCCACTTTAGGGGCTATTCAACAATTAGGAGATTTGCTGAATATGCCACATCCTCCACATATTATCGAACTTTTTGATAATTCAAATATTCAAGGAGCTTATGCTGTGGCAGGTATGGTTTGTTTTAAAGATGGAGTTCCTTCAAAAAAAGATTATCGTAAATTTAAAATTAAAACAGTAGAAGGACCAGATGATTATGGCAGCATGCGTGAAGTGATTTATCGACGTTATTATCGTGTACTAATGGAAAATCTGACACCACCAGATATGATTATTGTTGATGGGGGATTAGGGCAGATTCATGCAGCTAAAGAAGTGATTGATGCTTTAGGAATGACTATCCCTGTTTATGGCTTAGCTAAAGACGATAAACATTCTACTGCTATGTTATTGGATAATGATGGACATCCTATTTCTATTCATCCTAAAAGTGAATTGTTCTTTTTACTAACACGCATGCAGGATGAGGTGCATCGTTATGCAATCAGTTTTCATAAAAATGTACGTTCAAAATCATTGTTCGCATCAACTTTAGATCAGATTGAGGGTATTGGACCTAAACGTAAACAACAATTATTACATCATTTTAAAAGTGTAAAGCGCATGAAAGAAGCATCTCTGGAAGAACTTAAAGAAGTTTTACCTGAAAAAGTTGCACAAGAACTTTTTCAATCTCTACATTCTAATGAGAACAGCTCTTAGCCTTTTGACATATATTATTGTGGGAGGGGTATGATGCATTCTTTATTAACGAAACGTGAAAAAGAAATTTTTACACTCTTAATACAATCTTATACGACAAAAGATATTGCTAAAAAATTATATATTAGTGAAAAAACTGTTCGTAATCATATTTCTAATGTGATTCAAAAATTAGGAGTAGAATCACGTATTCAAGCTGTTTTGGAATTAATGAAGATGAAAGAAATTGATTTTTAGAAATCAATTTCTTTTCTTTAAAAATAAAACAATATGTATTATAATATTCGGGAAAGGGTGATGTGATGAAGTTGAAAACATGGCACTTGTTTCTTGTGATTATTATTTTATTTGGTTGTTCTTTCTATGTTGTTAATCTTCATTTTGATAAATTCTATCGTGTCAATGGTATCAATAATGATAATCGTGTGCTTATTGAAAAATATTTGAGTGAAGATGAGCAGGAATATTTGATAGATAATCAAATTTCAATAGATTTATTTATACAATATATTGAATATGATCATTTTCAATTAATGAATTATCAATATTATAATTTATTAAAAGGAACAAATCGTTATACGGATACACAAAAAATTTTAGAAACAGGTAATTCTCTAGCAACACGCTTGGAGTATCTCTATCATCAACAAGCCTATGCGCAAGCCAAAACACTTGTACATAATGCCCTGGAAGGTGCATTTTTAAATGCTGATAATTTTAATTTTGACTATATAGAAATTTATACTTATGTAAAAACATTATATAATGAACGTGATTATTCTTTTGTTCAAGATAGTGAAAAATATATTTTATATTTGCAAGATAGGGGATATAATGATTTACAGCAAATAAGTCAAATTATGAAAATGTTGACGCAGGCTTACACTCAAGAATCATTAATGGATTTATTGACAACATCTTTAGAGACAAATGTCAATATTGTTTTTGATCCTTATGAATTAGATACTTTGGTTAATGAGCAAAACTATATTGGTCAATATGAACCTAAAGAATTGCTCCTTGTTCAGGATATCCCTAGAATCAACTATACAATGTATTTACAAAAAGATGCCTATAATGCACTTTTGAAACTTTATAATGATTTAAGTAAGGAATATAAAGGTTTCTTATTACGTGGTGCTTACCAGTCGCCTCAAACTCTTACAGAGACAAAACTGGGATACTGTGAAGAACAACTCGGTTTAACAATTGAAGTGACACAATCACAGTTGCCTTATCAAGAGTTTTCTAAAACAGAAATGTCTCAATGGTTAGAAGAACATGCTTATGAGTATGGATTTATATTAAGATATCCTCAACGTAAAGCATCAGTGACTAACCATGCCTATGATGCACATATTTATCGATATGTTGGCAAATCATTAGCAAAGTCATTACATGATTCTCAGTTGACTTTGGAAGAATATCAATTACAAAATGAAGGAGAATAAATATGGATAATCCAATTGGTGTCTTTGATTCGGGAGTTGGAGGATTAACAGTTTTAGACTATATGCTTCACCAATTTCCTCAAGAAAATATGATATATATTGGTGATAATGCTCATTGTCCCTATGGTGATAAAACAAAAGCACAACTTTTAGAATATACGAAGCGTATTTGTGACTATTTTGTAAGTCAGAATGTTAAAATGATTATTTTAGCATGTAACACAACCAGTGCCAACGTATTAGAAGAATTGCAAGATTTGTATAAAGGTATTCCTATTGTTGGAGTTATTCATTCGACTATCCATGAATTTCTGGCTCGTCATCATCGTCGTGTTTTAGTTATTGCGACTCAGGCGACAATCAAATCTCATAAATATCGTCAAATGATTTTACAATATAATCCAGATACAGTTGTTTATGAACTGGCTACACCTCAATTGGTTCCTGTGATTGAATCTGGACAATATAAAGAGGGCGTTCATGATTTATTGAATCATTATTTGTCATCTTACCAAAATCAGGTTGATGCTATTATTTTAGGATGCACTCATTATCCTGTTTTACTTGACCAGATTCAGGATGTTTTAAAAAATGTTGATTATATTTCCAGCAGTGCTTCCATTTGTCAGGAAGTGGCTTCTTATTTAAAAAATCATCATTTAGAAAATCAATCATCTTGTAAAGGGCATATCAAAATATATACAACAGGTGATTCTCAACAATTTGTTCAATCTTCTTATGGTTTTTTTGATTTTCAAAATTTTATTGTTGAACACCTTGATTTATAAAAAAAGATTCTTTCGAGAATCTTTTTTATCATATTCTTAAGTTTTCAACATATTTTATCTTGAGGTGGGAACATGAATAAGAAGCTTGTTATTGTGTTTTTTTTAATTGTTTGTTTAAGCGTTTTTTCATGTATTTATTTAAATCAGGATGAAGCTCAAGATGTCAATGAGACTTATATACAAACAGTGATTTTTCAAGATAAAGATTATGATTTAGTACCTGTTAGTCTTAATCTTCATAATCAGATGGAGATGGAAACGGATATTAGAAACAAAATTGATTTGATGCAATCTTCCCAGTTACAGTCATATGGATTATATCCTGTTCTTGATTCTCGATTAGAAATTCAATCCATTCAACTTGATGAGGATATTTTAACTGTCAGTTTTAATGATTTTTTATATACACAACATAATGATATGAACATTGTCGAGGCTCTGACTTATGTTTTAACTGATTATGATCAAGTAGAACAATTATGTATACAAATAGATGGGAAAGATATTTCTCATTTACCTAACAGCACAATTCCGTTAAATCATCTTACAAAAAACTTAGGATTAAATAATTTTGAAGATGCATCTACTTTTTTACATGAGAGTGTTCCTGTTATGATTTATCAAGAAAAGACTATTGGAAATTATCTGTATTATGTTCCTAAAACATTAAGAATTCATGAGCGTGCTGATTTGTTTTATCAAGTGAAAACTATTTTAAATCATATTAACAGTAAAATTTATTTATTGGATGCAACATTAAAGGATCATGTTTTAACGATAGAATTGGATTCTCATGTTTTACTAGATAATGAAACTATTGATCGCACTCTTGAGGAATTAATTGTTTTATCATTGAAATCATTAAAAGATGTAGAAGATGTAGAAATCAAAATTAATGGGGAAAATGTTAGAAGTCTGGAAACATCACAAATTCATTATAATTATATTAAAATGTAAATTTTTTTGGTATAATAGAGTTTAGGTGATGCGAATGAAAAAAATTGTAATTATGTCTGATAATCATGGTGATCAATCAATGATAGATTATGTGAGAGAGCAGGAACGAGGTGCTGACTATTTTATTCATTGTGGAGATAGTGAAGCTTATGATATAAGTGTTCTTGAAGGGTTTATTTGTGTTAAAGGAAATAATGACTGGTCTTTAGATTTGCCTAAAGAGGCGCACTTAATTGTAGAAGATGTGCCTATTTTCATTACACACGGACAATATTTTGGATATTTTAACAGGGAACTGGCAATGAATGATCTTTTAACAAGGAATCATTGTCGTGTATTAATATCGGGGCATACGCATATGCCTATGTTTGAAAAAGATGGAGACTTTTACTATATTAATCCGGGTTCAACAACATTACCACGTGGTGGTAGTGATAGAAGCTATGGAGTTTTGGTCATTGATAATGGAAAACTTGATTTTTATTTGAAAAAGATAAAAAAATAAAGTTATTTTGAAATAATGTGTTGTAGGAGGAATCATAATGCAAGATGAAAAAATACCTTTTCATATAGATGACAAACTGGTTGTGAATGGTCATTTGTATTTAAAAGATCGATTACCTGCCCAAATCAGTCACGCTATATACGCATATGGTAGTGCAGCTATCTTGGATGTTGTAGCTTTTATAGACTGCAGTTCAAATCAAGATGGCAGTCAAGGTATCATATTTACACCTGACGATATGTATTTTCAGTTAGGACAAGCTGGTCATATCGTTTATAAAGAAATCAAATGTTTATTATTAGAGAAACATCACTCTCATCCTGAAGTCAAGGCAATTATTAAAACGACACAAGGCGGTTATGCTTTTAGACATCAAACAATTAATCCTGAAATTTTGCTGGAGCTTCTTTGCCAAATCACTGGTTTACATATTGATTTAAAAATGACAATACATGAAAAAGTTGCTTATTATGTTTCAATAATTCTTGATGATCTTACTGAGGAAGTTTATGAAGATTTAAAATTGAATCATGAAGAAGAACTGTTTATGAATGAATTGAAACAGGAGTTACAAATTATTGAAGGATTAGATGAAAAAGATTACTGTTATGAGTTGGAACACCTTTGTTCTAGGGCGTATGATTTTTTTGAAGAATTAGGATTGGATAGTGACGAAATTGATGAATTACATAAAATTCAAGAAGAATTTGATAATCTTCATCGAATTGATGAACAAAAATTCAACGAAGCTCAGGCTTTTTATGATGATATGATTTATCAATATAAACAGGGGAATACACAAATGTATGATCAAGTGAAAGAAATGATGGCACAAATGGGTATTACTGAAGAAGAACTGGCAGGTAAGTCGATGGATGAAATAAAGGATTTATTTTGTCAACGACTGGGCATTTCTAGAGATGTTATGGATCAGATTATAAAGAAAATGACGTATAACAATTAATTTTTGATAAATCGGTTTTTCTATCATTGAAAAACTGATTTTTTATTTAAAAATTTTTTTATAAAAAAATCAAAAAAGTCTTGCATGTTCTAAAATGTTATGATAATATATATGGGCAGTCAAAAATAAGATGTCTACGTAGCTCAGCTGGATAGAGCACACGCCTTCTAAGCGTGCGGTCGCGGGTTCGAATCCCTCCGTGGACGCCATTTGAAATTATCCTTGATTATTCAAGGTTAATAAAGACAACTTAGGTTAATAAGTTGTCTTTTTTATGTAAATAGATAATATCTATTTGTTTTATTATAATGAAATACAATGACTTTATTGTTTGATATGACAGTTTGTTTATGTGAAGTATAAAATTTTATGAAACAACTAGAGCCTATTTTCTTTCTATGCTATAATTTGGAGGAGATAACATTATAAATTGATAGTCTTGTAAAAAGGAGGAAAGAATCAAGTTGATAGACTTGATATAGAAATTATGCAAAAGGATCCGTTTTATAAAAGTTTAGGTTATGCTATTTCTGGAATTATACATTGTATTCAAAAAGAAAGAAATATTAAAATTCATTGTCTCTTTATGTGCCTTGTCATTATTTGTGGATTTATATTTCATTTGTCTTTGATAGAATGGTTTGTTTGTATTCTTCTGTTTGCTTTGGTTATTTCTTTAGAATTGGTAAATACAGCCATTGAGGCAGTCGTTGATTTATGTACGTGTGAGATTCATCCTCTTGCAAAAATTGCAAAAGACACAGCTGCGGGAGCTGTGCTTGTCAGTGCAATTGCTTCTGTTATTATTGGTTTAATGATTTTTATTCCAAAAATTTTTAATTGAGTAAGTCGAATGACTTACTTTTTTCATTTGTCGATCAATTGCGTAAAGGTACATACAGATAAAGAAAACATATAATATTTCTATCAGTCCAGTAATGGCTCCACTGACAAGAAAAAAAAGAACAAGAATTTGTAGTCCAATATGAAAAATCCAATGTGTTTGAAGATAAACATCTGGAAATTGTAATGAAAGTTCATGAGTATATATTTGTAAGAGAATAATAAATAGCACAGAAGCCAGCATAGAGGTATATACATGAATGGATGATAGATATGTTGGGGTATGAGTATATGGGCATAAACCACCAATACACATGGAAAGTGTAGCTAAACCCACAAGAAAAGGAGTGTATGTAGGATAATGGTATAAATAGTGAAAATGACGATATGTCTGATAGGCAAAAAAGAATGCGCAAATTATAGTGTATAAAATGACGAGAAGATGATATTCGGGAATAGTTGAAACACCTGTAATGTTGTTATATATGATATCTTTTCTGGTAGCGACAAAAACAGTGGAAAAGAAAATAAAAAAATATGACATAATGACACCTCTGGAAGAAATTATATACTTTTTTTGAAAATAAAAAAGAAAAATCTTAAAAAAATGTATATATAAATAATAGGAGGGTAGAAAAATGAAAGTGAATTTAAAAGAAATGAATATTGTAATGAATGATATGGAAGTTTTTGGTGAGAAGACCTATATGAAATGTCATATTTTACCAGCAGAGTCTATGCTTGTAAAAGACATTATTATAGAAGCAAAGGTAGGTATTCATGAAGATACATACAATTATCTTATTGTTGCTCATTATCAACTTGAAATGGACGATGAAAACATAGATCCTAAAGAACTATCATTAGAAACATCTGATTATATTTTGCCACATCTTTCATTGTTTATTCAAATATTGGATGAACAGATCAAAACTCAGGAAAATAAGTTTTGTGCATAAAAACTATCACCAAATTGAAAAGAATTCATATTTTAATATGAGGTGACCAGGAATGCTTGTTTTTGTTAATCATGATGATTTGCGTGGACAAGAATTGATGGAGGAGTTGATTCGTAGAGGTTATTATGTAACAGATGAATGGAGTGAATTACGTTTTTGTCAAATGATTTATTTAGGAATGAAGGGGATAGATCGTAAAAACCATCTTTTTTTACATCGTGAAACAGTAATTGTAAAAGATGATGTATGGAAACAGTTACAGCCTCATACTAAAATCTTTACAATTGTGCATAATGATTATTTAGAGGTTTTGGCTAAACAATATCATTTTGAATATGTGTCTTTTTTGGATAACGATTATTTTGTTGACCAAAATAGTATATTAACTGCAGAAGGGATTATTGCTTATTTGATCTCACATCGTCGTTATCCGTTGTATCATAGCCAAGTTCATGTTTTAGGATATGGTCATTGTGGCAAGGCCATTGTGAAGGCTTTGAGCGCATTAGATGCCAGTGTCCATGTGGCTGTAAGAAATTGTCATTTGTTTGATGACATTAAACAAAATCATGCCAATCCTTACTTTCTTCAAGAAATGGATTTATCATCGTGTGATATTTTGATTAATACTATTCCAGCACAAATAGTAACTCCAGAACATTTAGATAAGGCTCATACTCATATGATGATTCTTGATATAGCATCTTATCCTTATGGTGTTGATCATCACTATGCCTTATCTAAAGGCTTCAATAGCGTTATTCTACCATCGATTCCAAGTAAATATGCTTATGGCTATGCTGGAAAAATGATGGCAGATTATATAGAAGGGGAAATCAATCATGAATAAAATCGGTTTTGCAGTGACGGGATCATTTTGCAGTATGGATGATATGTTGTATGTTTTAAAGCAACTTTGTCAAAAATATGAAGTAGAAGTTTTTGTAACACCGCACGTCCGTGATATGGATACGCGTTTTTACTCACATTCTCAATTAATGCAACTTATCCAAGAAATCATTTGTAAAGAAGTGCATACAACAATCCAAGAAGCAGAAATTTATGGTCCACATCCGCAATTAGATGCTGTAGTTATTTATCCTTGTGATGCAACAACATTAAATAAAATTGACTTGGGTATTAATGATAATTGTGTCACGATGCTTGTTAAATCTTGTGTTCGCAATCAGATTCCTATTGTCTTAGGTGTTTATTCTAATGATGTTTTATCCAACAGTGGTATTCATCTTTTATCTTTATTTAATAAGAAAAATTATTATTTCGTTCCAATGTTTCAAGATCATTACCAAAAGAAACCGCATAGTATGATTGCCGCAAAAGATCGAGTACTCAGTACATTAGAGGCCGCTTTTGAACATCGACAATATCAGCCTTTTCTTTTAGGATATAAAAAAGTTTGAATAGAGATGCTTTGTTTATCACAAAGGTGCATGATGATTTAAGAACTCATAAAAATATATGAAAATGATTTGAAGCATGGAAGAGAATATGATATGATATTCATACTTTTTGAAAAAATCTATACACAAATACAAAACAAATGTATAATGATATTAAAGAGTCAATATTAAATGAAAGGGTGAAAGAATGAAAAATGATGTCATAAAATTGATACCTATTGGTGGACAAGCTGAAATGGGTAAAAGTATGTATTGTTTTGAAATTAATAATAAGATTTTTATCATCGATTCAGGTTTTCGTTTTCCTGATTCTGATAAACTAGGGGTTGATGTCATCATTCCTAGTTTTACATATTTAGAAGAAAGGGCAGATCAAGTTGCTGCAATTATTATCACACATGGTCATGACGATGCTATGGCGGCATTGCCATATTTATTACAGATTATTCATGCTCCAGTTTATGCTACACGCTTAACTGCACTTCTTATCAAACAGATGATTGAACGTTTTCAGCGTCATAATCATGTCAAAATTGATTTGGATTTACATCCTGTTCATCGCAATGCATCGATAGATATTCAAGGTGTTCCTGTTGAATTTTTTCCTGTAACACATTCTATTCCTGGAAGTGTTGGGGTAGCATTATGGACAAGTTATGGTTATCTGGTTTATAGTGGAGAATTTATTATTGATTTTGGAGCTCCTAAAGAATTTCAGTGTGATATTCAAAAGATGATGGAAATAGGAAAGAAAGGTGTTTTGGCTTTACTGGTAGAATCTTCTGGAGCAAAACATGATGGATATACTTCACCAAATCACAAATTAACAAATAAAATTGATCGTATTTTTGAAGATAGTTATGAAAGAATTATTATTTCAAGTTATGCTCAAAATGTTTTTAGGACACAAGAAATTATTGAGTTGACTAAAAAATATAAAAGACAGATCGTTTTTTACGGGCGTGATAAGTATGATAATACCAATACTTTATTAAGAATTGCTCAAAAGTCTAAAAAACCTGTCTTGAATGTTGAAGAACATTTGCTGGGTGATAAAGATAAGATAGGACAACCTCAATATGATAGTAACTATGTTATTTTATTAAGTGGGAGCCCAAGACGTATTTATCATGATATTTGTGATATTATTGATGGTGGTGATGACTTATTAAAGTTAAGAAAAGGTGATACTTTTATAGTTGCTTCTCCTGTATTGCCTGGAACAGAAAAAATTGCGAATAAAGCTCATAATGGCTTGTATAAAACTGATGCACATGTGCATTTATTGAAAAATAAAGATTTATTTTCAATGCATGCCTCTAAAGAAGATATTAAAGTTATTATTCAGATTTTTAAGCCAAAATACTATATTCCGATGAAAGGGGAATATCAGCATTTTATATTCAATCAGCAAATTGCTAAGGATATGGAAATTCCTGATGAACGTATTATCATTATGGATAATGGGGAACGTATTACATTTGAGAAAGGGCATCTGTTAGATACTCGTGATGTCTTTGAAATAGAAGATGTAATGATTGATGGAATTGGTATTGGTGATGTAGGAGAAAAAGTTATTGATGATCGTATTCAATTAGCAAATGATGGGGTTGTTGTCGTTGGTTTAACAATATCTAGAGAAACAAAAGAGATTATTGCGCAAACGGATTGTCAGACGCGAGGATTTGTTTACTTGAAAGATTCAGAATATGTCATTAAACATATTATAGAAATATGTGAAAAGGTTGTTGGGCAGCTCAAAGAAAATCCTGAAATGGAAATTGCTGAAATCAGAAGTATGATGAAAGATCAATCAATGAGATATATTGTTAAAGAAACTGGAAAGAAACCCGTTTTTATTGGAGTTGTTGTTGAAATATAAGCGAGAGAAATCTTGCTTTTTCTTTGCAATAATATAAGATTTTGTTATAATGAAAAATTGAAAGAAGGTGAGCATGGTGGCAAAAACAAAACGTTCTAAAAAAACTAAAAATCAAATTTTAGAAGAAAGATTACGATTAAGAATTATTGTATTGTTTGTTATCTTTGCTATTATTGTATCAGCTTTGCGTTTAGGGTTTATTGGACAAGGTATTCATACCTGTTTTGCATTTTTAACTGGAAATTTATATGGAATTGTTTATTTGATGCTGCTTTTTGTCTGCTTTTATATTTTGTGGAAAGCACAAATTCCTCGTTTAAATGGTCCTGAAGCTATTGGAATTTATGCGGTTTTGGGCAGTATTCTTACTATTGCTTCTATTCCGGGTCAATCACAGGTGAGTGGGCTAGGAGTCATTTCTACATATATTCAAAGTCAACAGATGAATAAAGGTGGATTTATTGGAACATGTTTTTATGGTGTTTTAAGTGCTTTATTTGAAAGTTTGGGAGCTTTGATTTTTTCTATTATTATTCTGATTATTGGTTTAGCTTTAATTTGCAGCAAACTTTATATTCAACATCAAAAAGAGAAAAAGAAAAATAAAACAAAAAAAGAACAAGAGTCTTCTGTACAGACAATTGTTTTAAAAAAGAAATCTCATTTTTTCGATTTTATGTCTAAAGATGAAGAAATTCCTCTTTTTCCTGAATCGGCTTTTGAAGATCATCATGAGGAAAAAATAGATCCAGAAATAACCAGTGCTTTTGAATTTGATGAAGATCACATGAAAATAGATATTCAAGAGAAAAAGCCTGTTAAAAAGAAAAAGGAAGTACAAAAGGAGATACCTGAAGAACCTGTTGTTGAAATACCAATTCAGACAGATTTATCTCATTATCAGTTACCTCCATTATCTTTGTTATCAACGAAATCAACTCAAAATGCAACCAAAGAAAGAAGCGCAGCACAAAAAAATGCAACGAGATTAACATCGGTTTTAAAACAATTTGGAGTGAATGCGACTATTGAAAATGCTTTTATTGGTCCAACAATCACAAAATATGAATTAAAATTAGAAATTGGGACAAGGGTCAATAAGATATTACAACTTCAAGATGACATTAAACTTGCTTTGGCCACTGCTGATATAAGAATTGAAGCACCTATACCAGGAAAACCTTTTGTTGGTATTGAAGTGCCAAATCAAAGTGGAGCTGTTGTTGGTTTTAAAGATGTTTTAAAAGATTTATTATCACAATCAAAATATCAGCATAATCCTCTTGTTGTTGCGTTAGGTAAAGATGTTTCAGGAAAGCCGGTTTTTGCTCAATTAGATAAAATGCCTCACCTTTTAATTGCAGGAGCTACGGGTTCAGGAAAATCTGTTTGTGTAAATACAATTATTTCATCTTTATTAATGCGTGCCAGACCAGATGAAGTGAAGTTGATTCTTGTCGATCCCAAAAAGGTTGAGTTATCAGTCTATAATGGGATTCCACATTTACTGGCACCAGTTGTGACTGATCCAAAAAAGGCGGCTGCAGTTTTACGTGAAGTTGTGGCTGAAATGGAAAGACGTTATGATTTGTTTGCAAGTGTCAATGCAAGAAATATTCAAGGATACAATGAACTTGCTAAAAAATATAATGATGAACATAAAGATGAACCTAAAGAACTATTACCTTATCATGTCATTATTCTTGATGAAGTTGCAGATTTGATGATGGTTGCCAGTAAAGATGTCGAGGATTGTATTATGCGTATCTCTCAGATGGCTCGTGCAGCTGGAATCCATTTGATTGTTGCGACACAAAGACCATCAACTGATATCATTACAGGCGTTATTAAAGCAAATATTCCTTCACGTATTGCTTTTGCTGTTTCGTCAAGTATTGATTCGCGTACAATTTTAGATACTTCAGGTGCTGAAAAGTTATTAGGAAAAGGAGATATGCTTTTTTCACCGATGGGTTCGTCATCTCCGACAAGAGTGCAAGGATGTTTTGTGACTGACGATGAGGTTGCATCTATTGTTCACTATGTATCATCACAACAGGAAGCTGTTTATGAAGATAAATATGTCAACGTGAAGTCAATTTCTTCATCACAAAATAATGATAGTTTTGAAGAAGAAGATGAAGAATATGAGATGTGTCGAGAGTTTGTCATACAAGCCCAAAAAGCATCAACATCATTATTACAAAGAAAATTCAGAATAGGTTATAATAAAGCCGCACGTATTATTGATAGACTAGAAGAAGATGGTGTGATTGGGCCGCAACTTGGCAGTAAGCCTCGTGAAGTTTATATTCGCCAATATCATGAAGAAGATTTGTAAAAAACATTGTGTATTGAAGAAAAAAGAACAATAATTCATAAAGAGTTAATGATGAATGTAAGATATTTGTCATTTTCTCTTTTTATTTTGTGAAAATAATGTTAGAATATGGATAGAATGTTAAAGGAGGAAAACAAAATATGAAAAAAATGTTTGCGTCTTTATTGGCTTTGTCAATGATGCTAGTAGGATGCGGTAGCAATGGAGGAGATTCTGAAGGAAAGGATCAAGAAGGTTACGAAATTGCACTTGTTACTGATCAGGGAACAATTTCTGATAAGTCATTTAATCAATCTGCATGGGAAGCTGTTGAAGAGTATGGTGATAAAAATGATGTCACATACAAATACTATAAACCATCAAGTTTTGATACTGCTGGTTATACTCAACAAATTGACAATGCAGTTGAGAATGGAGCGAAAATCATCGTTTGTCCTGGATATAAATTTGCAACAACAATTGCTAATTTACAGGAAAAATACGCTGATGTAAGTTTTATTTTAATTGATGCAACACCTGCTGATGAAAAAGAAAATGCTGTTGAACCAACTGAAAATGTTTACTGTGCTCTTTACAAAGAAGTACAACCTGGATATTTAGCTGGTTATGCTGCTGTAAAAGAAGGTTATACAAAATTAGGATTTATGGGAGGTATTGCTTTACCTGCTGTTATTAACTATGGATATGGATATTTACAAGGTGCTAATGATGCAGCTAAAGAATTAGGAATTAATGTTGAAGTGAAATATACATATACAGGAACATTTAATGAATCACCTGATATTCAGTCAAAAGCTTCAGGATGGTACAATACTGGAACTGAAGTTATCTTCGCATGTGGTGGACAAATCTGTAATTCAGTTTTTGCTGCTGCTGAACAAACAAACAAGATGACTATTGGTGTTGATAGTGACCAAAAAGACGCAAGTCAGACAGTATTAACTTCTGCTATGAAGGGTGTTAAGAAAACTGTTGCTGATGAAATTGCAGCTGTATATGCTGGAGAATTCAAAGGTGGAGTTTACACACTTGATGCTTCAAGTGATTATGTAGGTTTATCTGATGATTTCTCAAGATTTAAGAAATTTACTAAAAATGATTATGATAAAGTATTTGAAACAGTGAAAAATGGATCTGTTAAAATTATCAGTAATGATGATGTTGATGAAAATGCACAAGGAGATCCAAGTACTAAAGTTTTAAAAGATGCTTTAACAAATGTAACTGTATCTTATGAAAAATAGTAAAGAAAAGGGGTAGGTTTTTGCCTACTCTTTTTTAAAAGATATTGCTTAAAAGAGGTGAGTGTTTTGAGTTATGCGATAGAAATGTTAAATATTACAAAAGAATTCCCTGGTATTAAGGCTAATGACAATATTACGTTACAGGTTAAGCAAGGAGAAATTCATGCGCTTTTAGGGGAAAATGGTGCTGGGAAATCAACCTTAATGAGTATTTTGTTTGGGCTTTATCAGCCTGATGAAGGTCTTATTAAAATTAATGGAAAAGAAGTGAAAATTAATAACCCTAATGATGCAAACAAATATGCTATAGGGATGGTGCATCAACATTTTAAACTCGTTCATAATTTCACTGTTCTGGAGAATATTATTTTAGGAGTTGAAGACTCAAAATTTGGGTTATTAAAAACAAATGATGCACGAAAAAAAGTCATGGAGTTATCTCAAAAATATCATTTAAACGTTGATCCTGATGCCTATATTGAAGATATTACAGTAGGTATGCAGCAGCGTGTTGAGATATTGAAAATGTTATTTAGAGATAATAATATTCTTATTTTCGATGAACCTACTGCTGTATTAACACCACAGGAAATTGATGAGTTGATGCATATCATGAAAGGTCTTATTAAAGAAGGAAAATCTATTATTTTTATTACACATAAACTCAATGAGATTAAGGCTGTGGCTGATCGCTGTACCATTTTGCGTAAAGGAAAATACATTGATACTGTGAATGTGGCTGATGTCACAAAAGAAGAACTTTCTGAAAAGATGGTTGGAAGAAAAGTTAATTTTAATGTTGAAAAGTCTGAACCAAAATTAGGTGATGAGGTTTTAAAAGTAGAAAACTTGTCTTATCGTCCTAAAACAGGTCATAAAGATATTTTAAAGAATATTTCTTTTGATGTTAAAAGGGGAGAAATTGTTTGTATTGCTGGAATTGACGGAAATGGGCAGAGTGAACTTGTTTATGCTTTAACAGGAATGATTCCTGTTCAAAAAGGACATATCTATTTAAAAGGTGAAGAAATCACAAAAACATCTATTCGTAAGCGTAGTGATAAGGGAATGGCTCATATTCCTGAAGATAGACATAAACATGGTCTTGTATTAGACTATAGTTTAGCAGAAAATATGATATTAAGAAATTATGATAAACCAGAATTTCAAAATCATGGTTTTATCCGTTTTGATAAAATGAATACTTATGCTGATGGATTAATTGAAAAGTTTGATGTTCGTTCTGGTGAAGGAGGAAAATCAATTACTAGAGGTATGTCTGGTGGAAATCAGCAAAAAGCAATCATTGCCAGAGAAATTGATAGCCAGTCTGATTTATTAATTGCGGTTCAACCAACAAGAGGTTTAGACGTAGGAGCCATTGAATTTATTCATTCGCAGTTAGTAAAGCATCGTGATGAGGGGAAAGCTGTTTTGTTAGTATCTTTGGAATTAGATGAAGTTATGAATGTCAGCGATCGTATTTTGGTTATGTATGAAGGTGAAATTGTCGCTGATTTAAATCCAAAAGATATTGATGTCAAAGAGTTAGGACTTTATATGGCTGGATCAAAGAGAGGTGAAGGATATGAAAAATAAGATATTATTATTGTTAAAAAAAGAAGGTTCAAAATCTTTCGTTTCTTCATTGATTGCTATTGCATTAGGACTTTTATTTGGTTTTGTTATTATTTTAATTGCTAATCCTGGTGATGCTTTAGAAGGGTTAAAGCTTCTTTTGACAGGTGGTTTTTATCGTGGTGCTAAAAGTTTAGGTCAAGTCTTCTATTTAGCTGTGCCTATAATGATGACGGGGCTTTCAGTTGCTTTTGCATTTAAGTGTGGTGAATTTAACATTGGAACACCGGGACAATATATTATGGGGGCTTTTACAGCTGTATTTGTTGCTTTAAAGTGTGATTTTATTCCTAATTCTATTTTATGGATTGTTTGTATTATAGCTGCAGGACTGGCAGGTGCACTTTGGGCTATTATTCCTGGTGTATTGAAAGCTTATCGAAATGTAAATGTTGTTATTTCATGTATTATGTGTAACTATATTGGAATGTTGCTTGTTATTGAAGGAATCAAAGCAACTATATATAATCCGACTGGTGCTGAGTCATATTCAGTTCCTGCCGAAAAAGCAATACCAGCTTTTGGACTAGACAAAATTTTCCCTGATTCAAATATTAATTTTGGTATTGTTATTGCGATTCTTTTATGTATACTTGCTTATATCATCATGAATAAAACAACTTTTGGGTACGAATTAAAAGCTTGTGGATATAATCCGGACGCTGCTAAATATGCTGGTATGAATGAAAAGAAGTGTATTATTTTATCTATGGCTATTGCTGGTTTCTTTTCTGGTGTTGGTGGTGCCATTGCTTATCTGTCTGGAACAGGGAAAACATTGCCTATTTCAGAAGTCTTACCAGCAGAAGGATTTAATGGTATTCCAGTCGCTTTATTAGGATTTAATAATCCTATTGGTTGTATTTTTGCAGCCTTGTTTATTGGATATATCAATGTTGGTGGAAATTATATGCAATCATTAAATATTGCTATTGAAGTTATTGATATTATTGTGGCTTCAATAATATATTTTAGTTCGTTTACTTTATTTATTAAAATGATATTTAATAAATATAAAAACAAAAAACAAAAGTCAATAGAAGGAGGGCATGAATCATGAGTATTGTTTATTTCTTATTTGCTCAAACTTTATTATTTGCCATCCCTTTATTAGTTGTTGCCTTGGGTGGTATGTTTTCTGAACGCAGTGGTGTTATTAACATTGCGCTTGAAGGTATTATGATTCTTGGTGGCTTTTTTGGAGTTTTCTTTATTAATTTTATGCAGACAAATCAAATTATGAGTGGTCAAGCATTATTGATTCTTGCACTTCTTGTTTCGGGAATCGTTGGCGGTTTATTTTCTTTACTTCATGCTTTTGCTTCTATTCATTTAAAAGCAGATCAAACAATTAGTGGTACTGCTTTAAATTTATTTGCTCCTGCATTTGGATTATTTATTGCGAAAACAATTCAAGATGGTGTACAAAGTGTCATGTTTGAAAACCAATTTAGAATTGTTGAAGTACCAATTTTATCACAAATTCCAGTTCTTGGTGATTTATTCTTTAAAAATTGTTATCTAACAACTTTTATTGGTATTTTTATTCTTATTATTTCATATGTTTTCCTTATGAAAACAAAAACTGGATTAAGATTAAGATCATGTGGTGAAAATCCTCAAGCTTCTGATGCTGCAGGAATTAGTGTTTATAAAATGCGCTATTTAGGTGTTGTCTTATCAGGCTTTTTGGCTGGAATGGGTGGTCTAATTTATATTTTACCAATTAGTACAGAATTTAACTGTAATGTTGCTGGATATGGATTCCTTGCTTTAGCTGTATTGATTTTTGGAAATTGGAAACCTTGGCGTATTGCTGGTGCTGCTTTCTTCTTTGGAGCAACGAAAACAATTGCCTATACATATACATCTATTCCTTTTTTAGCAGCACTTTCATTGCCGGCGACTGCTTATAAATTAATACCTTATATCGCAACGCTTATTCTACTCGCTTTTACATCTAAAAATTCTGCTGCACCACGTGCTGAAGGTGAACCATTTGATAAAGGAAAGCGATAAGATCAAGAGAAAACTCTTGGTCTTTTTTGTTTTAATTTGTAGAAAATTGAGTATAATATATGTGTATAAGAATTGGAGGTTATTTATGGAAAATGTCTATCAAATGGCTGGGTATACTTTACATCTTATCCCAACAAATAAATTTAAAACTATGACAATTTCATTAAGATTACAAAGTCCTTTATTGAAAGAAACAACAACAATAAGAACATTATTGACATTTGTTTTAATGGCAGCGACTCAAGATTATCCCTCAACAAAGGCTTTAGCAGCTTATTTGGATGAAAATTATGGAGCAAGTCTGTCTACACATATTCATACTAAAGGTCAATCACACATTATTAATGTGACAACAAGCTTTGTTAATGATGCTTATTTGCCATCACCAGAACATCTTCTGGAAAAACAGTTGCAATTAATCAGTGATTTATTTTATCGACCATGCCTCGAAAATGATGGTTTTCAACAATCTATTGTACAATTGAAGAAAAAAGAACTTCAAGAGAAATTACAGGCCAATAAAGACGATAAATTTTCATATTCATTAGATAAATTATTTGAATATATGGGTAGGGATCAAATTTTAGGGATTCCTGGTACTGGGTATGAAGAAGAAATTCAAAAAATAACATCTCAACAGCTTTATCAATATCTTCAAAAATGTATTGAAGAAGATGAAAAGCATGTCTATGTGGTAGGAGATATACCTGAAAACTTTGTGAATATTTTTGAACGTATTTTAAAGTTTCCTTCTCATTGTCATGATTATCCTTCGGCTTATATTTTCAAAAGTCCTCGTCAGGATTTACTTGAAGTCATTGAAAAGCAGGATATCACTCAGTCAAAATTAAATCTTGGCTATCAGATTCAATGCGATTTTACATCACCATCACATTATGCTTTTACAGTGTTTAATGCTATATTTGGTGGTTTCTCACAATCACGTCTTTTTAAAGTTGTCAGAGAGAAGCATAGTTTATGTTATTATGTTTCTTCAAGTTATGATGCATTTAATGGAATGATGATTGTGAATGCTGGTATTGAAGCAAAAGATTATCATAAAACTTTGAGTCTAATAGAAAATCAATTAACTGATATACAAGCAGGTCATCTTAATGAAGAAGAAATTCATCTTGCCAAGATGATGCTAGAAAATGCATTGAAAAAAACAAATGATGAAGCAGGGAGTATGATTGCTTTAGCATATAATCGTGATATTACACATATCCATGAAACAAGTGAAGAATATATTGAAAAATTAAAAAATGTAACTTTAGAAGAAATTGTAGAGGTTGCTAAAAAGGTGAAATTAGATACAATTTACTTCCTTACAGGAAAGGAGTTCCATGAAAGCCATTAAATATCCAACACTCAAAGAAACACTTTATTTTGAAGAAATGCCTAATGGCCTAAAAGTATATTTGTTACCAAAAGCTGGTTTTTCCAAAACTTATGGATTATTTTCTACTCGTTTTGGTTCAATCGACACTACTTTTGTACCATTACATGAAGAAAAAATGTTAAAAGTTCCTGATGGTATAGCGCATTTTTTAGAACATAAGATGTTTGAAATGCAAGATGGAGATGCGAGCGAAGCATTTGCTAAACTTGGAGCAAGTACAAATGCTTTTACATCGTCATCACGTACAGCCTATTTGTTTAGCACAACTAGCCATGAAAAAGAATGTATATCTTTATTGCTTGACTTTGTGCAAGACATCTATTTAACAGATGAAAATGTAGAAAAAGAAAAAGGGATTATTAATCAGGAAATTGGAATGTATGATGATGATCCTGATTGGCGTTGCTATTTTGGAAGTATTCAAAATTTGTATCAGAATCATCCTGTTAAAATTGATATTGCCGGAACAGTCGAGACAGTGGCTTCTATAAATAAAGCAACATTGGAAAAATGTTATCATACTTTCTATCATCCTAGTAATATGATGTTGTTTGTAGTTGGTAATATTGATGCCCATGAAACGATGAATCTCATTCGTGAAAATCAGCAACAAAAGCATTTTTCTCTTGAAAATCCTATCCAAAGAGCAATAGTAGATGAACCTTTAGATGTTGATCAAAAAGAAGCAATTCTACATATGGATGTAACGATGCCAAAAATGATTGTTTCTATGAAAATCAATGATATTTTGACAAAACCTCAAGAACGTCTCAAAAGAGAATTAGCTATGAATCTATTGCTTGACATTTTCTTTGCAAAAAGTTCAACGTTATATGATGAATGGTTGAACGAAGAATTGATTAACGATAGTTTTAGTGCCCAATTTATTCAAGAAAGAGATTATTGCTTTTTGCAGATAGGTGGAGATACACTCTATCCTGAGCGATTAAAAGAAAAAATATTTTATTTCATAGAACATATTCAAGAATACGATATTCATCAGAATGATTTTTTGCGTTTAAAGAAAAAAACAATGGGTATATTGATTTCTTTATTTAATAGTCCTGAAAGTATTGCAAATATGTTCAGTCGTTATTATTTTGAGGGGATTATGATTTTTGATCTTATTGATTGTTTGGATTCTTTAACAATCGAAGATTTAATTTCTTTAAGAAAACTTTTTGATTTACAATATACAAGTTCATATACAATTTTACCTCAAAATGAATAATTGAGCGAAAGACATTTTCGTGAATGAAATATTTCACTATTTACACAATTCAATTTTATGTTATAATGTGATTGACCTAAGAGATATATGTATTTCCTACACGATAGATAAGGGAATCTGACTGTTGTCTAATGGTGTTGAAAACCTGTCACGAATAGGGATCCTAAAATTAGACACAAGATACCCACCTGCATATACCAGGGATTAATCTAAAAAACTCTTAGGTTTTTCTTTTTGAGGAGGAAAAAATGGAAAAAATAACTAATGAGATGATTCATGAAATTAATGAACTTGCTAGAAAAAGTAAAACAGTAGGTTTAACTGAAAGTGAGAAAAAAAGACAAAATGAATTAAGACAGGAATATTTGCGTTTATTTAGAAAAGGTTTTCAGCAGCAACTTCAAAACGTAAAAGTTGTGGATTCTCAAGGGCGTGATGTCACACCTTCTCGACGAAAAAAAACAAATAAATGTTAGAATATGTCAAAACTTGTTTGATATTCATGTGTTTTTGTGTATAATGTTAATGTGTTATAAGGAGGAAAAGTGAGATAATGAATCAATCTGAATTATCAATTGCAGCGATTAGATCTTTGGGAATAGATATGATTAATAAAGCAAATTCTGGACATCCAGGAATGGTATTAGGATCAGCTCCGGCTTTATATTCTTTATTTACAAAAGAATTAAAAGTCTTTCCATCACATTCACATTGGATTAATCGTGATCGTTTTGTTTTAGCAAGTGGACATGCATCTTCATTATTATACAGTTTATTACATCTGTCAGGGTTCCAGTTGACTATGGACGATTTAAAACAATTTAGACAGTGGGGAAGCTGTACTCCAGGGCATCCAGAAGTTGAAATGACTGATGGTGTTGATGCATCAAGTGGACCTTTAGGACAAGGTATTCCTATGGCTGTAGGAATGGCGATGGCCGAAGCCTTTTTAGCATCACGATATAATCAAAAAGATTATGATGTTATTGACCATCACACATATGTTTTATGTGGAGATGGTGATATGCAAGAAGGAGTTACTTATGAAGCGTCTTCATTAGCAGGACACCTGTCTTTAGGAAAACTTATTGTTTTATATGACGCTAACAATGTTACTTTAGACGGACCTTTAAATTATTCTTTTAGTGAAGACGTCAAAAAGCGCTATGAGGCCATGAATTGGCAAGTTATTACAGTTCAAGATGGTAATGATTATGATGCAATTACAAAAGCAATAAAAAAAGCTAAAAAAGAAATTTATAAACCATCTTTAATTATAGTCAATACAATTATTGGTTTTGGCTCTCAAAACCAAGGAACAAGTAAAGTTCATGGAGCACCATTAGGTGAAGAAGATGGAAACTTTGCGAAAAAACAATATGGTTATGAATATGATCCATTCTTTATACCAAAAGAAGTTTATGATGATTTTCAAAAGAATGTTTTCAATCGTGGAAAACGTGCTTACAATAAATGGAATAAAATGATGGATTCGTATAAAGAAACATACCCAGATTTATATCAGGAATTATTTAAAAATATAAATGATGAATATGCTTTCGATGAAAAAGCATTTATGGAAGAGTATCAGGATGGAATGAGCGAAGCAACACGTGTAACAAGTGAAAAATTAATTAATTCTATTGCTTCACAAAATCCTACATTTTTATCTGGTACAGCTGATTTAGCTTCTTCTACAAAAACAATTATAAAAAATGCTGAACGTTTCAGTTGTGAAAATTATGGTGGACGCAATTTATTCTTTGGTATTCGTGAATTTGCAATGGTTGCTATTATGAATGGAATGGCATTACATAAAGGCATAAAAGTAGCTGCGGGTGGATTTATGGTTTTCAGTGATTACTTTAAAGCCGCATTAAGAATGTCTTCGTTAATGAAATTGCCAATTATTTTGCCACTTTCACATGATTCCATTGCTGTAGGAGAAGATGGACCTACTCATCAACCTGTAGAGCAATTAGCGATGTTACGTTCAATTCCAAATATCCAAGTTATCAGATCAGCAGATGCTTATGAAATGTGTGCAGCATGGAAAAAAGCAGTAGAAACAAATGATCGTCCAACAGCACTCATTTTAACAAGACAAAATGTCACAAATTTTACTCATGCAACATATGATGATGTCTGTCATGGAGCTTACATTGTTTCTAAGGAAAAGAAACAACTGGAAGGTATTTTAATAGCAACAGGAAGTGAACTGGAATTAGCAATGAAAGCTCAGGAAGTTTTATATCAACAAGGTCATGATGTTCGTGTGGTTTCTATGCCTTCAATGGAACTTTTTGATGAGCAGGATGAAGCCTATAAAGAAATGATTTTACCATCAAATATCAGAAAACGTGTAGTTATTGAAATGGCATGTGATTTTGGATGGCATAAATATGCTGGTTTAGATGGAAAAGTGATTTCTGTTAATCAATTTGGAGCAAGTGCGCCAGCTTCAATTGTTATTGAAAAATATGGATTTACTGTTGATCATATTGTAGAAACATATTTATCTCTTTAAGAACCTGAAACAGGTTCTTTTTTTGACATTATCTGCAAAGAAAATGAGTTATAATCAATACGGTGGTTATTATGAAATATAAAATTGTATGTGTTAAAGAACAATATGTTGATATAGCTCAAAAATATCCTTCTTTTTTAATGACAATTTATCAAAATCAAGACAATATGTATAAAACAAAACAGGTTGAACTTATTTTTTCTAATATGTCTAAAGAAAAGGAAAGAATTCTTCACTTCATTCAACTGCGTGAAGATTATTCTTATTATCATGGTGTTCATCAGTTGACCAATCCATTTACGGGTGAACAAATGTTGATGACCATAAATGAATATGATTTATGTGTTGAAGAAAAAGGGGAACATCATGATTTATATGATATTATATCGCCTTTTTCAAAAAACTTTTATATGATATATTGAAATCGTTTTGCAAAAAGCAGAAAACTATGATATAATATTTTGGTAGTTGAATGGAGGAAAGAAAGATGTTATATGGTGTTTTAGGACTTTTAATAGGTCTTGTTATAGGATTCTTTGCTGCTCGTTATTTCTTCAAGAAGAACTTAAGAAAGAATCCACCAATTAATGAAAAAATGATTCGTGCTATGTTTATGGAAATGGGACGTAAGCCAAATGAAACACAAATCAAACGAATTATGAAGAGCATTAATGATCAATATAAATAAGGGTATACCCTTATTTTTTCGTATATGAAAATATATATTACACGCCATTCTAAAACTCTTTGGAATGAAGAAAAAAGGTTACAGGGCCGTTTGGATTCTGAACTTACTGAAGAGGGCGTAGAAAATGCTTTGGCTTTAAAAAAATATCTTCAGGAACATTCGTTTCAATTTGATTATGTGTATTCAAGTCCTATTCCACGTGCTTACCATACAGCATGTTTATTATTTGATAGACAAAACATTGTCACGGATGAACGATTGATGGAAATGAACTTTGGTGATTTTGAGGGGCAGAAAATTTCTGATTTATTAATGTATCATCATGATCTTTATGATCAGCTGTGGAATCATCCTGAACAATTTGATCGCATTCCACACGGAGAAAGTTATCAAGAAGTGATAGATAGGGTAAAGAATTTTTTAGCCGATTTAAAAAGACTACCACAAGATAGTCAAGTCATGATTGTTACACACGGAATGTGTTTTGTCATTTTCATGTCTATTTTTTTAGAACTAGCGCAAGAAGAACTTGTTTCTATTAATCAACAGATTGTTGAAGGCTGTTCACTTACATGCGTGGAAGAAACTGATGGTAAATATAAAGTTCTTTCATACAATGAACATCACTTTTTACCTCATGTTATGCATGCAAGTTTTGCAAAATAAAACCTGAATGTTATCCAAACATTCAGGTTTTTACATCCATGTAATTTTGTTTTCTGTACCATTTTTTATTCTTTGAATATTACTATGATGTTTATAGACAAGTAACACGACAATGCATATATTTGTGATGACACCAGTCATAGTATATCCGATAAAAGGTGAGATTATGGCTATAGAAATAGCCGCTAAAATAGAAGCGAGTGAAACGTATTTAGAGATTTTCAGTGTGATCATAAAAACAATCAACGCAACAGCAAAAGCATAAATGTTTGTCATTAATGCATATCCAATTGCTACTGAAACAGCTTTTCCTCCTCTAAACCCAGCAAAAATAGGATAGCAATGACCTATGACACAAGCTAAGGCACAAAAATAAATAATATTAGGATCAAGATGTAATGTGTTCGCAACTAATTTGGCAATGAAAATAGTGATACAGCATTTTGATGCATCTAAAATAATGACTGATAATCCAGCTTTCTTTCCAAGTACTCTTCCGGCGTTTGTGCCTCCTAAATTTCCCGAACCACTATTTCTCACATCTGTATGATAGAATAATTTTCCAATCACTAATGCAAAAGGAATAGAACCATATAAATAACCCATTATAATTAATAAGCAATATATCAATATATCCATTTTTTTCACTTCCCTGTCACTTATTATACATAAAACAGAAGAAAAATCAATTTTTTTAAATGAATTGCGAAAATTCAAGAATTTTGATATGATATATAATCTCTAGCAATCTATCAATGTTTTTGATATAATTATAAAGTTGGAAAAGGAGGAAATCGACTATGAAAACAAACCATTATGATGAATCCAATATTCAGATTCTTGAAGGATTGGAAGCTGTAAGAAAGCGTCCAGGTATGTATATTGGTTCAACTGATTCAAGGGGATTACACCATCTTGTATGGGAAATTGTTGATAATGCTATTGATGAAGCACTGGCAGGATTTGGTAAAAAAATTACTGTGACTATTGGAAAAGATAATAGTATTCGTGTAGAAGATGAAGGACGTGGATTGCCAACTGGTATGCATGCTTCTGGTAAACCAACAACAGAAGTCATTTTAACAATATTACACGCAGGTGGTAAATTTAGTGAAGATGGTGGATATAAAACATCTGGTGGTTTGCATGGTGTTGGTTCATCTGTTGTTAATGCATTAAGTGAGTGGCTTGAGGTGACTGTTTATCGTGATGGAGTGATTCATCAACAACGTTTTGAAGATGGGGCGAAGAAGATTTCTCCATTAAAAAAGATTGGTAAAACATCAAAAACGGGGACAATTATTCATTTTAAACCTAATAAAGATTTATTTTCAACAATAGAATTTAATTATTCTACTATCTGTGAAAGGTTAAGAGAAAGTGCTTTTTTATTAAAAGGCATTGAAATGAACATTATTGATGAAAGAACGGGAAAACACGAATCTTTTCAATATGATAATGGTTTAGAAGCTTTTATTGAATATCTTAATTATGATAAAAAAACATTACATACAACTGTTTCTTTTGATGATGTTTCTCATCCTATTGAAGTTGAAGTATCATTTCAAATGACTGATGGTTATCAGGAAAATTTGCTTTCGTTTGTTAACTTGGTTAGAACTGGAGATGGAGGAACTCACGAAACTGGTTTTCGTTCTGGATTTACAAAAGTCTTTAATGAATATGCCAGAAAATATGGTTTATTAAAACCTAAAGACAAAAATCTTGAAGGAAGCGATGTAAGAGAAGGTTTAACAGCAATTATTTCTGTGAAAATACCTGAGTCATTATTACAATTTGAAGGTCAGACAAAATCTAAGTTAGGTACACCAGAGGCAAGAAATATTGTTGAAAATGTTGTTTATGAACAAGTTAATTATTTTTTAGAAGAAAATAAAGAAACAGCAAATGAATTAGTTAAAAAGATGATTAAAGCTTCACAGGCTAGAAATGCGGCTCGAAAGGCACGTGAAGAAGCACGTAAAGGAAAAGGACAAAAAGTAGAAAAAATATTAAGTGGAAAACTGGCACCTGCACAATCAAAAGATAAAAAACGAAAAGAACTTTATCTTGTCGAAGGAGATTCAGCCGGTGGAAGTGCAAAACAGGGCAGAGACCGTAAATATCAGGCTATTTTACCTTTACGTGGGAAAGTCATTAATACTGAAAAAGCAGCTATGACTGACATATTGAAAAACGAAGAAATTAGTACAATTATTAATACAGTTGGAGCTGGAGTAGGAGCCGATTTTAATGCTGATGACTCACATTATGCAAAAGTCATTATCATGACCGATGCAGATACCGATGGAGCGCATATTCAGGTTCTCCTTTTGACGTTCTTCTATCGTTATATGCGAGGGTTAATTCAAGCAGGAAAAGTTTATATTGCATTACCTCCACTATATAAGGTATCTAAAAAGAACGGAAAACATGAGGATGTTATATATGCCTGGGATGATGAAGAATTAGAAAACGCAAAAAAACAAATTGGTCGAGGTTATACTGTACAACGTTATAAAGGTTTAGGGGAAATGAATGCTGACCAGTTATGGGAAACAACAATGAATCCTGAAACTCGTACATTAATTCAGGTATCTATTGAAGATGCTGCTTTAGTAGAGCGTAGAGTATCTGTTTTAATGGGTGATAAAGTAGAACCTAGACGCGAATGGATTGAAGATAATGTTCAATTTTCTTTGGAAGATTCATTCTTTATTAATCAGTAAGGAGGTCTGACATGAAAGAAAAAATCATAACACAATCATTAGATGATATTATGGGTGATCGTTTTGGAAAATATTCTAAGTATATTATTCAAGATCGTGCATTACCTGATGTCAGAGATGGATTAAAACCAGTACAACGTCGTATTCTTTATGCGATGTACAAAGATGGTAATACGCACTTAAAGCCTTATCGTAAATCAGCAAAAACAGTAGGGAATGTCATTGGTAATTATCATCCTCATGGTGATACTTCTGTTTATGAAGCAATGGTCCGTTTATCACAAGAATGGAAAATGCGTATGCCATTAATAGATATGCAGGGAAATAATGGTTCCATTGATAATGACCCCGCTGCAGCAATGCGTTATACTGAAGCAAGGTTATCACCTATTGCTTCAGAGTTATTAAAGGACATTGATAAAGAAACAGTCCAAATGGCATTAAACTTTGATGATACAGAATATGAACCAACTGTTTTACCAGCGAAATACCCTAATTTATTGGTTAATGGAGCAACAGGTATATCATCTGGATATGCTACTGATATTCCTCCTCATAATTTAGAAGAAGTTATTGATGCAACTATTTATCGTATTTTGCATTCTCATTGTTCTTTGGATGATTTAATGAAATTTATCAAAGGCCCTGATTTTCCAACAGGTGCTATTGTTGAGGGAATTAATGGTATTAAAAAGGCTTTTGAAACTGGAAAAGGGAAAGTCGTTGTTCGTTCTCAAACCAAAATCATTGAAGAAAAAAACATGAATAAAATTGTAGTAACAGAGATTCCTTATGAAGTCAATAAAGCTGAATTAGTGCGAAAACTTGATGAAATACGTTTTCAAAAAAATATTGATGGCATTATAGAAGTTCGTGATGAATCTGATCGTAATGGACTGAGTATTGTTATTGAATTAAAAAAGGATGTTGATGTTCAAAACACATTAAATTACTTTTATAAGAATACAGATCTTCAAAAGAACTATAACTATAATATGGTTGCTATTAAAAACAAAAGACCTGTATGCATGGGAATTGTTGAAATTTTAGATGGATATATTGATCATCAAATTGATGTGGTTACAAAACGTTCACTTTTTGATTTAAAGAAAGCACAGGAACGTAAGCATATTGTAGATGGGTTAATTAAAGCTATTTCTATCTTAGATGATGTTGTACATACTATTCGACATTCTCGTGATAAACAAGATGCTAAAAAAAATCTTCAATTACAATATCATTTTTCAGAAAAACAGGCTGAAGCGATTGTGATGTTACAATTGTATCGTCTAACAAATACAGATATTATTTCTTTAGAAAAAGAAAAAAATGAACTGGAAACATTAATACAAACGTTGAATGATATATTAAATAGTGATGAGGTATTAAGAAAGGTTATTGTTGATGAATTGAAACAAATTAAAAAACAATACCCAACACCTCGTTTAACACAAATCAAACATGAAGTTCAGGAAATTGTCATTGATGAAGAAGCAATGATTCTTCCAGAAGATATTTATGTTTCTATTACTAGAGATGGGTATGTCAAAAGAATTTCTCAAAGATCATATAAAGCCAGTGAAAATATTGCTTTTGGAAAGAAAGAGGATGATGTACTTTTGGATTTACATTTTGCAAATACATTAGACAAATTACTTATTTTCACGGATAAAGGAAATTATCTATTTGTTCCTGTTCATAAACTAGAAGAATTTAAATGGAAGGAATTAGGAAAGCATATTAGTTATCTCATTAAAGTTTCTCCAGAAGAAAAAATGATTGGTTCTATTCTTGTGAAATCTTTTGCTTTGCCACTTTATATTCTTCTAACAACACGTTTAGGACAAATCAAGCGTGTTCCACTCAAAGAGTTTGAAGTCGCACGTTATACAAAACCTTTAAAATGTATGAACTTGAAAAAAGATGATCAGTTGCTCCAAATCTCTTTGACTGACACAAATCAAGCTATCGTTTTGACATCATCATTAGGATATGTGTCATTATATAGTGAAGATGAGATTTCAATTTTAGGATTAAAAGCAGCCGGGATTAAAGCTATGAATTTAAAAGATGATTATCTTGTCGCCATGAATACATTTTATCCACTTCATTCTTATTCTTATGTACTGATTAGTGATCAGCCAGGAATAAAGCGAATGCGTGTATCGGATATACCAAGCTGTAATCGTGCAACGAAAGGGAGTGCTATTTTTAAATCTCCTAAAACAAATCCAATTCATGCTTTAAAAGCTTTTGTTTTAGATACTCAAGATCAATTAATGATTGAAAGCGAAGATAAGAAAGAAAATATAAATATCAAAGATTATTCTTTATCACAAATCGGACAAAAACCTAGTGTCATTCAATCGATGAAAAATAATACGCTTATACATGTTTATGATAATCATACATTATCAACAGATTTATATGTTTCTAGTCAAGATAAAAAGGTTGAAAAAACTCAACCTTTAGAAACAACATCACAACATGATAAACATTTTGAGCCTATTTCTTTTGATGACTTATTTAAAGATGATTTTTAATTTATTGTGTATTCATATAAGCTTTTAAGAGTTTAATTAACGCTCTTTTTTCTAGACGTGAAACATATGAACGAGAAATATTCATATGCTGGGCAATTTCTTTTTGGGTATAAATATGATGATGATTAAGACCATAGCGATAGATGAGTATTTCTTGTTCACGTGGTGTTAATAAAGTAAAGTAATCTTGTAACTGTCGAATCTGGTCATTTGTCTGTATCTGATCGATCATATCTTTATCTTTTGATGGAATAATATCAAGCAAAGTCATTTCTCCACCATCTTTATCAACGCCTAAAACTTCATTTAATGAAACATCTAAAGCTGTTTTCTTGTGTTGACGAAGATGCATTAATATTTCATTTTCTATGCATTTTGCTGCATATGTTCCTAGCTTTGTAGATTTTGATGCATTATAACTATCTACTGCTTTGATAAGACCAATTGTTCCGATACTGATGAGATCTTCCTGTAAGTCTTTGGTACTTTCGTATTTTTTAGCAATATGGGCAACAAGCCTTAAGTTATGTTCGATGAGCTTATTTCTGGCATTTTGATCACCTTGAAAATATTTTTCTAATAGTTCTTTTTCCTGTTGCTTTGTGAGGGCAGGTTTAAAAGCTTGTGTTTTAATAAAAGATACAAATAAAAATTGTTGTAATAATGCAAAAATAGTTGTAAACATAAGTCACCTCAAAAATATTATATGAAAAATGTCGATGTTTATGTTTATCTCTTTTCATTAAAATAGAAATAAGATACAATAGTCAAGAAGGAAGGTATTTATGAAAGAAATTAAAAAATGTTATGGATGTGGAGCTATTATTCAAAGTGAAAATGAAAAACACATTGGTTATGTTCCTAAAAATGCTTCTGAAAAAGAACATATTTTATGTCAACGTTGTTTTCAATTAAAAAATTATCATAAGCTACAAGAGACATCACTGACAAAAGATGACTTTTTAAATCTATTAGATCATATTGGTGAAAAAGATTGTCTTGTTGTTTATATCGTTGATCTATTTGATTTTGAAGGGAGTCGTATTCAAGGACTGTTACGCCATATTGGTTATAATGATGTTCTGGTGCTTGCGAACAAACGTGACTTATTACCAAAATCTGTCAAAGAACGCAAACTGGAACATTGGGTGAGAAGACAATTAAAAGAAGAGGGAATCAAGCCTGTAGATGTTATAATAACAAGTGGAAAGAAAAATATGAATATGGATAAGATCTATGATGCTATGATGACTTATCGTAAAAATCGTGATGTTTATGTTGTTGGAGCAACAAATGTAGGAAAATCAACGTTTGTTAATGCATTACTAAGACATTATGCCCAGGTAGAAGAACAAAATTTGATTACTGTTTCTGAATTTCCAGGGACGACACTTGATTTTATAGAAATTCCTTTGGATGAACAGACTTATCTTTATGATACTCCAGGTATTGTTAATGATAGTCAAATGACTCATTTCGTTGATTCGAAGAATTTAAAAAAGATTATTCCACAAAGCGAATTAAGACCGATTGGCTTTCAATTACAAGAAAAACAAACAATTTATTTTGATGGATTAGGCAGAATTGATTATATCAGTGGAGAACAGGCAAGTTTTATAACGTATTTTTCTCGTCAACTCAAGATTCATCGTACCAAAACAGTCAATGCAGATGGCTTATATGATCGTCATAAAACTTTTCATTTTGAAATTGATGGAATGAAAACAATCAACGATATGAAAACATATGATTTTACTTTAAAACAAGGAAAATGTGATATTGTTATTTCAGGGCTTGGCTTTATAACTATTTCTTCAAAAGGCGGAAAAATAAAAGTTCATGTCCCACCACAAATTTCCGTAACGATAAGAGAAGCAATTATATAGGAGGGAAGATATGCTAACAGGTAAACAAAAAAGATATTTAAGAGGAGAGGCACATCACTTAAAAGCAATTTTTCAAGTTGGAAAAGATGGTGTTTCTGCAAATCAAATTAAAGGTATTCATGAAGCATTAGAAGCTCAAGAATTAATAAAAGTGAAAATTTTAGATAATTGTCCAGAAGATGTTAATCATGTGGCTTTAGATTTAAGCATGCATACAAAAGCAGAAGTTGTTCAAATTATTGGTCGTACAATTATTTTATATAAACAAAGTGATGAAAGAATATATAGACTACCATGAAAAGAATAGGTTTATTTGGAGGGAGTTTTGATCCCATTCATCAAGCACATGTAGAAGTCGCTTTATGTGCCATAGAACAACTTCATTTAGATGAAGTTCAATTCATTCCAACGCGCCATAATCCCTGGAAAAATAAAAGCCTGGCTAATGCTCAAGAAAGAGTTGAGATGATTCATATCGCAATCAAAAATTATCCTTTACTTTCTATCAATACTATTGAAATTGATAGTTATGATGAACAAAAAAATTATACAATTTATACTATTGAAAAATTAATACAACAAAATCCTGATGTACATTATTATTATATTATGGGAATGGATCAGGCAAATGCTTTTGATCAATGGAAAAAAGCAAAAAAAATATCTCAACTCGTTCAATTAGTTGCTTTTCAAAGGGGAGGATATAAACCTGATTATTCCATACTGGATACATATCATTTTCAATTATTAAATAATCAGCCTGTTTATGCCTCAAGCAGCGATGTAAGGAATGGACATATAGAAATGTTGGATAAAGAGGTTTTACGCTATATCTCATCTCAAGGATTATATCTAGATACTATGGTCAGCTTAAGAATGAAAGAAAAACGCTGGAAACATACATGTAGTGTAGCAAAATTAGCAAAAAAAATAGCTAAAGCGAATCAATTAAATGCAAGGCAAGCTTATATTGCTGGAATAATGCATGATGTAGCAAAAGAAATGGACCAAAAAGAAGCTCAAAAAATAATGGAAAGTTATTTCCCAGAATATTTATCAAAACCATATCCTATCTGGCATCAATGGCTTTCACGTTATGTGAGTGAACATGAGTTTTTAATTAATGATCCAGTGATATTAAAAGCAATCGAAGATCATACAACAGCATCAGTAGGTATTTCACCAATTGGAAAATGTTTATATGTTGCTGATAAACTTGATCCTTTAAGAGGATATGATTCTTCTCAACAAATTGAATTATGTAAAAAAGATATTGATCAGGGCTTTAGAAATTCTTTAATTGATTTTTATGAATTTTCAAAGAAGAAGAATCGCGAGATAGATGATTGTTTTTATGAAATTTATGATTATTATGTCGTGAAAGGAGAAAAGTAAATGACAAAATTAGAATGTGTTGTTAAAGCTATGGATGATAAACTTGCAACACACATTACAGCTATTGATATGCGTGATGTGAGTCCAATGTTTGATACATTTGTTTTATGTACAGCCAGCAATGAAAGATTAATGCAGGCTATTACTGAAAATATTAAGGAAGAATGTGCAAAATATAACTTTGAAGTCAAAAGTATTGAAGGTTTAAGAAATTCAAAATGGATTTTAATTGATTTAGGAGATATTGTTTGCCATATTTTTGAAGGTTCAGAAAGAGAAAGCTATAATTTAGAAAAATTATGGGGAGATATGCCACGTATTAATGTTGAAGGAATGTTAGCAAAATGAGTTATGAAAATTTTGCCTATTACTATGATAGTCTAATGGATGAACAGTTTTATGAAGATTACTATCAATTCATTATGGAGCATTGTCAGTTTGATGAAGTTTTTGAATTAGGATGTGGAACAGGAGAAATGGCTATTCGCTTAGCTAAAAAGAAAAAAACTGTGTATGCCTCTGATATCTCTAGCGATATGTTAGAGGTAGCTAAACAAAAAGCAATTGAACAACAGGTCAATCTTGTTTTACAGAGAGTAGATATGTGTGATTTTACTCTATCTCGTCCAGTTGATTTGATTCTATGTTTATGTGATTCCCTGAATTATTTGCTTGATCCTCAACAGATTACGCATACATTTTTAAATGTTTTTCAATCATTGGCTAAGGGTGGAACATTTATTTTTGATGTTGATAGCCTTTATAAAATGAATGTTATCTTGAAAGACTATCATGAGAAGGAAGAAGATGATGAATTTGTTTTTGACTGGTCAGTAGAAAATATGGGCGATGGTTATATTCATCATCATGTTTATATTGAAGATAAAAACGAACATGATATTGTAGACGAAGATCATTATCAGAAGACTTATCCTGTATCACAATATCTTTATTGGCTTCATGAAGCAGGTTTCCAAGATATTCAATATTATAGTGATTTTTCAACATATCATGATGATTGTGAAAGAATTATTTTTGTATGTCGAAAGGAGGATATTCAATGATAGGTATTATTGGAGCTATGGAAGAAGAAGTTGAGGCTATTTTAGCCTTAATGGAAATAAATAAAAAGGAAGTTAATCATGGTTATACTTTCTATGAAGGATTCATGGCCAAAAAAGATGTTGTTTTAGTTCAAGGTGGAATTGGTAAAGTCAATGCATCCATTTCAACAACTCTATTATTAACACAATATCCTGTTGATTTTGTTATTAATATTGGTTCAGCTGGTGGGCTTTCATTGGAACAAAATGTAGGCGATGTTGTCATTTCAACAGGTGTTTTACATCATGATGTTGATGTTACAGCTTTTGGACGTAAACCAGGAGAAGTCCCAGGTATGCCATGTATTTTTCAACCAGATGCCATCGCCTTAAAACAAGTAGAAACGATTTTGAAAGATTCTCATCAACCATACCATCTTGGCTTGATTGTTTCAGGTGATCAATTTATATGTCGAGAAGATCAAGTTTCACAGATTTTAAATGTTTTTCCAAATGCTGTCTGTGCTGAAATGGAAGCTGCTTCAATTGCTCAAGTTTGTCATGTTTTTGATGTTCCATTCATAATCACAAGATCATTAAGTGATATTTATAAAAAAGGGGAAAATCATATTCAATTTGATGAGTATCTTAAACAGGCAAGTCAATCTTCTGCGAATATGTGTTATCATCTTGTTTCTACATTATCGCAATAACAACTGTTATTGCTTTTTTATTGGAGGATCATTATGAAAAAAATTGAACTATTAGCTCCTGCTGGAGATCGCGAATCCTTTATAGCTGCTTTACAAAATGGTGCTGATGCGATTTATTTAGGCGGAACGTTATTTAGTGCCCGCGCAAATGCTAAAAACTTTAATGATGAAGATTTACAATGGGCTGTTTCATATGCTCATTTATATGGAGTGAAGGTATATGTAACTCTTAACACATTGTATAAAGATAGTGAAATGGACACCTTAAAATCCTATTTGATAAAATTATATGATATACAAGTGGATGCACTGATTATTCAAGATATTGGTTTGTTTGATTTAGTACGTTCTTTATATCCGGATTTTGAAGTTCATATCAGTACACAAGCCTCTGTAATGAATAGCTATGGCTCACGTTATTTTGAAGAAAAAGGTGCTCATCGTGTTGTTTTGGCACGTGAAAACACATTGGAAGAAATACAAAACATATGCCATCAGACAAATTTAGAAATTGAAGTCTTTGTCCATGGAGCAATGTGTGTGTGTTATTCGGGACAGTGTTTGATGAGTAGTATGATTGGAAAACGTAGTGGAAACAGAGGTCAATGTGCACAACCTTGTCGTTTGCAATATCAATTACTTAAAGATGGACAGCCTTTACCAGAAAAATATCCATATTTATTATCACCCAAGGATATCATGACAATTGAACATTTAGGTGAACTCATTGAAGCAGGGGTATCTTCTTTAAAAATAGAAGGACGAATGAAAAGACCAGAGTATGTTGCAAGTGTGACAAGAGCGTATCGACAAGCCATAGATGCCTATTATCAAAATAAAAAAACGGATTTTCAACCCTATATTCAAGATATGACAGCTATGTTTAATCGTAATTATACATCTGGATACCTACAACATGATTTAAAAATTGTTGATGGAGATTATCCAGGTCATAAAGGATCTATCATAGGAGAAGTTTTATATTATCATAAAAAACAAAAAAGAGTTGGTATTCGTTTAACGAAACCTTTATTGCAAGGTGATAGTATTGTTTTTGAAAATATTGATAAAGGTCGTCCTGTCAACAAGATATATCACAAGCATAAACTGATTAAAAAGGGAGAACCTCAAGATATAATAGAAATAGAATTTGATTATTATGTTGATCGTGGTTTGGTGAGAAAAACTCTGGATAGTCAAGTTGTAGAAAGAATGCAAAAAACATATCTGACACCTCAAAGAAAAGTTAAAATTAATATGTCTTTTGAGGCTAAAATAGGAAAAAAAGCAAAGTTAAAAATTCAAAAAGAAAACCATACTCTTATTATAGAATCTCATTGTGATGTTGAAATGGCTCATCAAACACCTTTAGATTATAATCGTATAGCACAACAACTATCTAAATTAGGGTCTACACCTTTTAACATTGAACATCTTCATATTGACAGTGATGAAAGAATGTCTATGCCTATTAAGGAAATCAATGAAATGCGCAGAAAAGCATGTACTCAATTCATAGAAATGCTTTCTCATCTCAAAATTCATAACCAGACTATTCAAGATGTTCCATTATTATCAACTCATCAAAAATCACTTCAATCTAAACTTTATGTTTGTGTACATTCACTTCAACAGTTAGAAGCTATTCTCCATTATCCCGTTGAAATCATTTATCCTTATCAAAAAGATATTGAAATGGCTTATGATATATGTTTAAAACATCATAAAAATATGATTATGATGACATCTCCAGTGATGAAAGATGATGAAATTCAAGAAATTCTTCATTCTAAAATTTATAATGATATACATACAATTTTAGTTAATGATTATGGAGCATATAAGGCTTTTCAAAAGAAAGAATTAATCATCGGCCATGGTTTAAATGTCCGTAATTCCTATGCGGCTCATCATTATCACGAACCATTTCTAACCTCTTTAGAAATGTCTGCTCAAGAAATTAACAACTTAAGTACAAACTTATCAAGATGTATTGTTCAAGTCTTTGGGAAAACAATAAATATGATTAGCGATTATTGCCCAATTACACAATATTATTTTGGTTACCAGAATAAACATTGTCAAATGTGTCAACAAGGACATTTTGCATTAAAAGATCGTAAAAAAGAAGTGTTTAATATTATGGTCGATGAACATTGTCGTATGCATTTATTAAATGCTCATACATTATATTATGATCAATGGGATCAATTGCCAACAGGAGGTCATCTTATTCATTTAACGGATGAAACTCCAGAAATGATTCAAATAATCATGGAACATTTTGCTTACCATTCATCGCCAGACAAGATTCGACAATTAACAAAAATTACTTCAGGTTATTTTAAAGAATAAAGTTAAAATAACGCTATTTATGTCTTTCATAAAAAAATTTTTTTCATACTCTAAATTGATATCATCATTTATTCATGATATAATAGAATCATGGAGGTGAACTTATGGCAATAGATATGGATTTAGCAAAAAGATTGAAAGTTTATCGTAATTTTAAACACTTAACTCAAAAAGAAGTTGCTTCACATTTGAATGTTCCTCATTCTGCTATTTCAGATATAGAAAACGGAAAGAGAGATGTTACTGTTAGTGAGTTAAAAACTCTTTCTCATCTCTATGGTCGAAGTGTTGAAGAAATTATGAGTGGTAAGAAATACGATTATTATAATATTGCAAATATTGCCCGTTTACTCACTGAACTGCCAGATGACGATTTAAAAGAGGTTATGTTTATTATTGAGTATAAGCGTAAAAGAGTAGAAGAAAAAAATAAAAATCATCAGTAAAAAAAAGAAATTAGCCATCAACTAATTTCTTTTTTATTTCAGTAGCTGTTTAAATTCTTCTAATAATTCCATACCCTCATCAAGAATATCTTGTTGACATATTGCGTCAGTGATACAATGATGAAATTCTACATGAAAGTCTTCATCCTTTAAATCAATCAAAGCATATGTACCATATCCATAGCTCCCTCGATTCATCATTAAGCTTCCAGGGTTAACAAAGGTAATATTTTGATGCCTTTGAATCGTTGGAACATGTGTATGTCCATGAAGACATAAATAACAATTTTCTTTTTGGCAAAGTTGAATTAACTGATCATATCCGTAATAGACACCATAATAATGGCCATGAGTGACACATATATGCTGGAAAGTCTGATAAACAGGGAAGGGGGCATCATCATGATTACCCCTGACAACAATGTCAAATTTTTGAATATATGAATCATCAAGCGGCAATGAAGAATCACCACAATGAATCATATAATCAACTTTTGATATATAACGATCAACAACTCTTTGTAAATGATCAGCATACAAATGGCTATCACTAACAACTAATATTTTCACTTTTATCATCTCTTTCTTAGAATTATTTTAACATATTCTTTTTATAAATACATATTTATATTGATAAAATCAACCGATTTTCTGAAATAGAAATTTTTTACTCGTAAGTGTTTACAATTTATATAAAAATTGTTACAATATATATTGTAATAATAAGAAAGGGAGTAAGAAATATGAAAACTATTTTATTAGTATGTTCTGCAGGAATGTCTACAAGTTTATTAGTTACTAAAATGGAAGCTGCTGCTAAAGATGCTGGTGTTGAATGCAAAATCTTTGCATTACCATTCTCTGATGCACCAAGAGTATTAGAAGAAGTTGACTGCATCTTACTTGGGCCACAAGTTAGATTCCAAAAAGCTGCTATTGAAAAATTAGCTGCTGGAAGAAAAGCTGGACCTATCCCTGTAGATGTCATCGATATGAGAGATTATGGAACAATGAACGGTAAAGCCGTATTTGAAAAAGCTTTATCTTTATTAAAATAATCCCTTAAAGGAGCTTATGCTCCTTTTTTTCTTTCTTTTTTAGCTAGAGTTTGCTATAATGTTTAAAATTAGGAGGATGAAAAAATGGAAAAAGCAATTATAACTGTTGTAGGGAAAGATCAAGTTGGAATTATTGCACAAGTTTGTCAGTCTTTAGCACAAAAAAATATCAATATTTTAGATATTTCACAAACAATATTAGATGGTTATTTTAATATGATGATGATTGTAAATATGTCTTCTTCAAAAGAACCCTTTGCTATTGTAAGCGATCAATTAGAAAAATTGGGAGAGAGTATTGGAGTTTATATTAAACTACAACATGAAGATATTTTCAATAAGATGCATAGAATTTAAGGAGGCATAAAATGATTAATTTATTTGAAGTCAATGAAACAAATAAGATGATTGAGCAAGAAAACTTAGATGTTCGTACCATTACAATTGGTATTAGTCTTATTGATTGTATAGATGCCAATATAGATATTTTATGTCAAAATATATACAAAAAAATAACAACTGTTGCTGCTGATTTAGTAAAAACAGGGGAGAATATTGAAAAGAAATATGGCATTCCTATTGTTAATAAAAGAATTTCTGTAACACCGATTGGCTTAATTGGAGCATCAGCATGTCATACATGTGATGATTTTGTAAAAATAGCTAAAACTTTAGATCAATGTGCTCGTCAAGTCGGTGTAAATTTCATAGGCGGATATAGTGCCATTGTTTCTAAAGGTATGACAAAAGCAGAGAAACTACTTATTCAATCTATTCCTCAAGCAATGAAGGAAACAGAACTTGTATGTAGTTCTGTTAATGTTGGTTCAACTAAAACAGGAATTAATATGGATGCCGTTAAATTAATTGGTGAAATCATCAAAGAAACAGCTTCATTCACAAAAGAACAGGATTCTATTGGCTGTGCAAAATTTGTTGTGTTTTGTAATGCGCCAGATGATAATCCTTTTATGGCAGGAGCTTTTCATGGTGTAAGTGAAACGGATGCCATTATTAATGTAGGGGTCAGTGGTCCTGGTGTTGTTAGAAAAGCCATTCAAAGTGCCAGAGGAAAAGATTTTGGAGAATTGTGTGAAACAGTGAAAAAAACTGCATTTAAAATCACAAGAGTAGGCCAACTCGTTGCTAGAGAAGCCTCTGCCGCTTTAAATATTCCATTTGGAATTATTGACTTGTCTTTAGCACCTACTCCTGCTATAGGAGATAGTATTGCAGATTGTTTAACAGAAATGGGCTTAGAAAGAGTGGGAGCTCCTGGAACAACTGCCGCATTAGCTATTTTAAATGATCAGGTTAAAAAAGGTGGAGTTATGGCTTCTTCTTATGTTGGAGGACTCTCTGGTGCATTTATACCTGTTAGCGAAGATCAGGGAATGATTGATGCTGTAGAAGCTGGTGCTTTGACATTAGAAAAGTTAGAAGCTATGACTTGTGTCTGTTCAGTAGGTTTAGATATGATTGCTATTCCAGGGAAAACATCAGCCAAGACTATCGCGGGTATTATTGCTGATGAAATGGCCATTGGAATGATCAATCAAAAAACAACTGCTGTTCGTATTATTCCAGTCATTGGAAAAGATGTGGGAGAAAAAGTTGAATTTGGTGGTTTACTCGGTTATGCGCCTATTATGCCAGTCAATCCATTTTCTTGTGATGAATTTATTGATAGAGGTGGGCGTATCCCAGCACCTATCCATAGTTTTAAAAATTAACGAAAAGACGATTTTTTCGTCTTTTTTTACAAGGAGGAATAATAATGCAAATGGATCAACTGATTGTTTACAGAAATATCACTCAAGATATTGATGTTTTAAAATGTTTATCATATGTTGAAGATGAATCATTGATTGATGAATCAGAGTTTATATCTCAACTTCTTATTCTTGCTGAAAAATATGAATTGCATGGACAGTTATTTCAAAGTCTGCTAACTTATCTTTTAGCTTATCATGAAAATACATTTACTTTGGCTTTGGAAAGAAAAAAAGAGATAACACCTTCATTAAAAAAAGTTGTTTGCCATGATTTTGAATTTCTTTATCGTATTTTTCATTATGATTTTTCTCATATTAATTCTTTATATAAAGATTTGTTTTTTCATTTTGTTAATAGTTCTCATATTATTAATCAGGAAATCTTTGATTTGTTATCATGTCTTCAGATGAAACTTTCACAAAGCACTTCTGTGGAAGAATTTTATCAGATATTATATAATCATTATTATCAATATGGTGTTGGAAAATATGGTTTAAATAAAGCCTTTCGTTATTTAAATAATCAAATTATACCAATCGATCATATTGGAAATAATACTTTAGAACAGTTAATTGGTTATGAAAATCAAAAAGAACGTTTAATAGCAAATACTGAAGCATTTTTAAAAGGATTGAAAGCCAATAACGTTTTATTGTATGGTGATAGTGGAACTGGAAAATCAAGCAGTATTAAAGCACTTTTAAATCGTTATTATAAGGATGGTTTAAGAATGGTTGAAGTTTATAAACATCAGTTTATATCTTTACCTCAAATTATAAATGAATTGCAAAATAGAAATTATCGATTTATTATTTTTATGGATGATTTATCTTTTGAAGAATTTGAAGTAGAATATAAATATTTAAAGGCTGTGATTGAAGGTGGATTGGAAAAGAAGCCTGACAACATTCTTATCTATGCAACGAGTAATCGTAGACACCTTATTAAAGAAACATGGAATGATCGCCAACATGATCAGGAAATTAATAACAATGATGCTATGCAGGAAAAACTGTCATTAGTTTCTCGTTTTGGTGTTCAAATCATGTATATTCATCCAGATAAACAGCATTATTTAGATATTATAGATGCTTTAGCTCAAGCATATCATATAGACATCCCTGTTGACCAGTTACACGAATTAGCATTACAGTGGGAAATTAGAAACGGAGGTTTTTCAGGAAGAACAGCAAAACAATTTATTCACATGCTGCTTTCTCAACAATCATGAAACAATTAACATTAGAAGATTATTCAATTATTCAACCTTATTTAGAAAAAGCAAACTACGAAGGTTATAATTCAAATTTTGTAACAATGATGATGTGGAATCATGAGTATCATATACAATATGAAATTCAAGAACACTTTTTAGTTATGTTACATCATTATAAAGACACTTATTTTTGGGCTATGCCTTTTACGACACCCGAATATTATCAGGAAGCTTTAGATTACATGATTAAATATAGTCATCAACATGGTTTTCCTTTTATGATTGATTGTGCTATTGAAAGTTTTATTTCAACAATTCAAAAAAATGATTATACGCATCAATTTTTATTTGAAAGAACGCCATTTAATGATGATTATATCTATGATAAAAATATGCTTCAAACTTTAGCTGGTAAAAAAATGCAAAAAAGACGTAATCATTATAATGCTTTTCTTAAAAATTATCCTCATTATGAATATCGTGATTTAGATATGACTCAAGATTTTGATACTATTTTATCATGTTTAAATAGATGGGAAGGGGAAAAAGAAGGTCTAAGTGAATCAATGACAAGTGAAGTCAGAGGAATTATGTCATTATTGTCATCTAAACAGCTTTTACCAATACATATTGGTGGTATTTTTATTAATCATCAGTTAGAAGCTTTTATTATTGCTTCTCGGTTAAACCATTCAACAATACAGATTCATGTTGAAAAAGCAAATAAAAATATAAGAGGTTTATATCCAGCCATATTAAAAGAGCTCCTTGATCATCATTTTCACGAAGAAAAATGGGTTAATAGGGAAGAGGATATGGGATTAGAAAATCTCAGACGTTCTAAACAATCACTTCATCCAGTGAAAATGGTAGAAAAATATCGAATATACGAAAAAAATATAACAATTCAAAAAGCCAAAGAAGAGGATCAACAGCAAGTCATGAACTTATGGCAGACATGTTTTTTAGATGAAACAGAAAAATCTACACAATTCTATTTTCAATGTTTATACAATAAAGATTATACTTATGTTTTAAAAAACAATTCACAAGTGATATCTGCTTTACAAATTGTCCCAATGTCCATCATGAAGAATAACTCATCTCAAAAAAGTTACTTTATATTAGGTGTTTGTACAGATCCTGCTTATCAAAAGCAGGGAATGATGAAACAATTAATGCAATATGTTTTAAAAGTTTATGATAATCAGAATATCTACTTACAGGCTTATCATCCAGAAATTTATCGTCCATTTGGTTTTAATGCCTCACATTATCATCAAGTTATCACTATTGATCAAGATATTTTAAAAGATCAAGAAAAATGGAATATCAGCCATGATTACCATTTATTAGAAGACTATTATAGAGAGTTTACCAAATGTTTTGATGAATATCGTATCCGTGATGAATCATATTGGAATCTTTTTATTAAAAGAAGTGAAAGTTTTGAAGAGCATATTATTATATTTAAAGATTTAGGATACATGATATATCATCAAGATGAAGAAGATATTTATATTAGTGAAGTCATTTATCTTTATCCAGAAGCATTAATTCAAATGTTGTCATTTTTTAAAGGTTCATCGCAAAATATTAAACTAGAATGTGATTTAACTGTTGATTTACCGTGTGAATCTTGTTATATCATCACAATGATGAACAATCATTTAAAACAAGATAGATTCGATCCGCATTATTTTATTAATGAGGTCTATTAGTGAAGAAGCAAAATGCTTCTTTTTTATTAATTTTATTGTGATTGACAAATTCATTAGGGGAAATAGAATTGAATAATAAAAAAAGTCTATTATTAAAAATAAGACTTTTTTGATATACATACAACTTCGCATAATATATATTATGTGATTTTTATATACATTTTAATACGAATGTATACGTACTTATAAGTGTGACAACCAGAATAATTAAAGAAATGTATATATAAATATAGCTATGACTTTTTTGGTATTGACGAAGTGCAGCAAAAAAAGAGCAAATATACAAAAGAAGTGCAATAATATATTGTGTTGTTATAAAAAACAAATTGTTTAGTGATAAACCAAAAATAAAGAGTAATGTTCCTATTAAAGTGCCACCTAGAGTCATCATGATAGCACGTCTGATTTCCTTTATATCCATCTCAAGGTCCTCTAAATAATTTGATCTAACAATGAAGTACCTATTCCTGGATTTTCAACTTGGAAATTATCAGCAATAGTGGCACCTATTACAGCATAGCTTTTAAGTAATCCTAAATGTTTTGGCAATTGTAAGGATTTACTATAAATAATGAGTGGTACATTTTCTCGTGTATGATCAGTTCCTTTATATGTTGGATCATTCCCATGATCAGCAGTTATCATAAGTAAATCATCGCTATCTAAATGATATAATAGTTGTTCTAATTGATGATCGAATTCTATAATAGCTTGAGCATATCCTTCAGGATTTCTTCGATGACCATACACTGCATCGAAGTCAACTAAATTCAAGAAAGCTAATCCTGTAAAATCCTCTTTGGCAATTTTTATTGTCTTCTCCATACCATCGTGATTAGAAACAGTTTTTACTTTACGTGTGATTCCCTGATCCACAAAAATGTCCGGTATTTTCCCTATTCCGATAACCTCTATCTGATTTTCCTTTAAACTATCTAGAACCGTTTTGCCAAAAGGTTTTAATGCCAGATCGTGACGATTTGCTGTTCTCACAAATTCACCTTTCTTTTTTCCTACATAAGGTCTAGCAATGATACGCCCCACTTTCCATCTTTCATCCATTGCTATTTCTCTTGCTATTTCACAAGCTTGATACAGTTCCTCTAATGGAATAACATCTTCATTGGCGGCAATCTGAAAAACAGAATCAGCAGATGTATAAACAATCCAATCTCCTGTTTTGATTTGATGTTCGCCCCAATCGTCTAAAATTTTTGTTCCGCTTTCAGCATAATTTCCTACACATTTACGCCCTGTTTTTTCTTCGAATAATTCAATAAATTCCTTCGGAAATCCTGTTTCCGTAAAAGTTTTGAATGGTTTAGTAATATGTAAACCCATCATTTCCCAGTGTCCAGTCATTGTATCTTTTCCATTAGACACTTCTTCAAGACGTGCTGTATAAGCAAGTTGATTTTTTAATGCATGAATCCCTTGAAATTTACCAATATTTCCTAATCCCATACCTTCTAAACATGGAACATCCAAGCCCCCTACTTTTTCACAAATATGTCCTAATGTATTGGCACCTAAATCATCAAAATATTGTGCATCATGTGCATCACCAACACCTAACGAATCTAAAACAATTAAAAATATACGTTTATATTTTTTCATTTTTCTTATTCCTTTCTTGCATTCTTGGATGTAATTGACGATAGTCATCTATAGTTTTTCTTTGAGAAACATGAGTATATATTGTTGTTGTTGAAATATCACTATGCCCAAGCATTTCTTGAATAGAGCGCAAATCTGCATCATGTTCAAGTAAGTGTGTTGCAAATGTATGACGTAATGTATGAGGACTTACATGTTTTGTCAAAGGACTTTTGAGTACAATTTTTTGTAAGATATGATAAAAATCATCTCTCGTCATTGGTTTTCCTTTTTGCGTTAAAAACAAATAAGGAGTAGAACCACATAAACACAACTTCTCTCGATAATTCTCAATGTATTCTTTTAAAAATAGACAACATTGATCATTCATAGGTACAATCCTTTCTTTATTTCCTTTACCAATACATCTTACAAATCCTTTTTGAATATTAACACTTTGTAATGTTAAATGACACATTTCACTTACGCGCAATCCACAGGCATATAAAATTTCTACCATACAACGATTTCGAGATGAAATAGCGTCTTTAATCTCTATAGAATTTAATAAAGCTAACATTTCTTTTTCACTTAAAACTTGTGGTAGATATTTTTTGCGTTTAGGCATATCAAAAACACTCATGATATTTTTTGAAACAATTTTTTCTTTCATTAAAAATTGATAAAACTGTCTTAATGAAATCATATGTCTCTCTATTGTTGTTTCACTTCTTTTTGGATGAATAGCTTTTAAATATGCATAAACATGATCTTTAGTGATATCTTCAATAGATTGTATTTGATATACCTGATTGACAAAATCAACAAACTGATGAATATCTCTTTGATAAGCAGCGACAGTATGCTGACTATAGTTTTTTTCAACAATCATATATTCATGATATTCTCTCATAGCATCATTACACTTCAAAATACATCACCTTAAATATTATAGCAATTTTTGTCATAAAAAACCACTAAAGTTATCTTTAAAATAAAGGAACAACATACAATCGAAATGCTAAGGAAAGGGTTAAAAATATAAGTGCAGCTATCATAAAATTAAGTCTATAATTTAAAATACTCTGAATATGGAAATTCTGTTCAATATAGAAATTAACCAAGGACACGTAACTAGAAATGTATAATCCAATATAAATAATAATATATATTATAATCAATTCTAAAATGATTTCACATAACATTAATAATATCATCATGAAATGAATTTGAACATTCATAACGACATATTGAATAGAAAAAGAAATCTGCAGACCTTTCAAAAAACAAATAAACAATAAACCAATTTGTCCAATATAACTCGTACTTAAATATGTACAAATAAAAATCATCATACCACTTTGAACAAGATATAACTGATAATGATTTTCGTAGTTTTCTATATTAAAATAAAAAAGAAAATGGAAAAACTGTTGAATCCCAGGTTGGGTATTTTTATATTGATAAAAACCAAATAAAAATCCCATTATAATGGTTATTGTTATCAATAGAAGTAAATATTTTTTATTTTGAATAAAACGCTGTAAAAAAACACTCATGTTCATCACCTCTATAAAACATATGAGCGTTCTTTAAAGTTATTCATTATTTTTAAGATATTTCTTTTGAATATCTTGATTTTTTATTAGTGAAGAAGCTTTCATAACTTTGGTATCTGAAAGATTTTCGTTTAATTGCAAAATGAGCTGATCTGTTTGATTCATTTTTTTTGCTTGATTCTGATTTTGTTGAAATAAAGATAATTGAATATTAATATCTTGAAGATGGACAACGTTATTCAGACTGACACCTACAAGCCTCAAATTTTCACCATTATAAACACTTTCAAACAATAACAAAGCCGTAGCATAGATAATATCAAAATCATTTGTATATTGTTCAATAATTGTCTGTTTGGTTTTCGTTTTGTCGCGTGTATATTTCAAAGTAATGGAGATGGAATTTGATACCAGATCACGTTTTTTAGCTCTAGATGAAACTTCCTTTGATAAGGAATGAAAAACAGATTTGATAAATTCTTCATCATGGCTATCATTTTCAAAAGTAGTCGAATTACCTACAGATTTTAATTCGTTTTTATCATAATTAATTTTTGAAAAATCTTTTCCGTTAGCTCTTTGATAAATAATAAATGTATTCTTTTGAAAAATAGTTCTTATCTTTTCATAGTTTTCATATTTTGCAAGATCTCCAATAGTATAAATACCACGTTGTTCCAATTTGGGAACAGTTTTTTTACCAATTCCATGCATTTGTCCTACAGGCAAATGCCAAAGCTTCTCTTTAAAATTACGCTTCGTTAATATCGTAATTCCCATTGGTTTTTTCATATCACTTGCCATTTTTGCTAAAAATTTATTAGGAGCTATACCTATAGAACATTGCAATTTTAGTGTGTTATAAACTTCTTTTTGAATATTTTGAGCAACGTGATAAGGATGCAAGTGATGATTTTGAATATATTCAGTCATATCAACGTAACATTCATCAATACTAGCAACTTCTAGTTTTTTTGAAAAAGTAGAAATGATTTGAAAAAATTCTTGAGATAGTGTTTTATATAAAGCAAAATGTGGTGGTACAGTGATAAGCTCTGGGCATAATTTTTTAGCTTGAAATAAAGGCATAGCAGAATGAATACCATATTTACGCGCTTCATATGAAGCTGTTGTAATGATACTGCGTCGAGATTCACGACAAACAACAATCGGTTTACCTATAAGTTGAGGGTTTTGAGAAATCTCCGCACTAGCAAAAAAAGCATTTAAATCAATATGAAAAATAATTTGCAAAGAGACCACCTCAACTTTCATCTCTATTTTAGCATATAATTTTTATAATTATAAAGACTTTCTTTCTTAACATGATCAGTTTTATGAGCAAGTCTTAATTTATCCGCAATCATAGCAATAAATTCTGAATTTGTTGGTTTCGCTTTGACAGCAGACACAGTATAGCCAAATATATCATCAATAGCATCAGTATTACCTCTATTCCATGCTACCTCTATAGCATGTCGAATTGCCCTTTCCACTCGTGATGATGTCGTATTATACATTCTAGCAATATCAGGATATAACACTTTTGTAACTTGACCTAAAATTTCAATATTATAGTAAGTTGTCAAAATAGCAGTTCTTAAATACATATAACCTTTAATATGTGCCGGTATTCCTACTTCATGCAAAATTTCAGTGATTTCATTTTCAATTTTTACTTTTTTATATTTTTCGGACTCATCTTGATCCATTAGCTCTGGTTTTTGAAGTTCTGATGAAGCAATGTATAATGTAGATTGTACAAAATGATGAATATCAAAAGGATATTTAAAACAATAGGTTACATCTAAATCTTCCAACATATTACAAATTGTTTGATTCGTAAATTGTGTAATACAGATGACTTTCTGAAAAGTTGGCTTGCTCATTTCTTTTAATTTTTTTAATACACCTAGACCATCAATTTCAGCTAACATCAAATCTAATATAAGCAAATCACAATTCTTTTGTTCAAAAAAATTCAAACATTCTACACCACTATTTGTTGATCCAACAATCGTTATCTTATTTGATTTTACTAAATTAAATTTTATATTTTCCAATAAATCAGATTGATCAATCGCAACAAATGTTTTTATCATTTTTGATATTTCCTTTTGACTTATTCTCATCAGCAAATTCATTATATATTTATTCATACGATTTTCCTAGTCTTTCTACAAAAAATAAATATGAAAAAATGAATTTGCATCTATTCGTCAAAATTCTTATTGCTTTTTCGACATAGATTTTTATGAAAAGTCTAACTATGTTGAAATAAGAAAAAGAGAATCTAGAAAGATTCTCTTCCTATTTGTCGTTTTTGAGCATCCAATCAATATATAAGCCATAACCTTGATGAACATTATTCATATCTACATGAGTTACACATCCAATAAGTTTATTGTTTTGAATGATAGGTGAACCACTCATTCCTTGAACAATCCCGTTTGTTAAAGAAAGAACTTTATCATCGGTTATTTCAAATGTTATTCCTTTAATGTCTGGTTCAGTTTGTTTTTTTAGGTCTGTAATACGAATAGAGCAACGACTTATTGTATGACCATCAAGAACTGTTAAAAAATAAGCATCTCCAATTTCAACTTCATCAATGGATGCAGTTGAAATGATCTGATTTTGTTCTGAAACACTTGTATATTGACCATATATCCCATAACTATTGTTATCAAATAATGTACCTATTTCAATTGAACCAATATCAGCTATCTTTTCGCCTGGATTTCCGTTTTGTGAAGGTTTAATATTTTTGACATAAGAATGATAAATGCTTCCACTTTTAACACTTATATTGCTTGACAAAGAAGTGTCACACATCATATGTCCTAATGCCCCAAAATGGTGGTTTTGAGGATTGTAATAAGTCATTGTCCCAATACCCGTCAAACCATCTTGAACATATAAACCTGTTGTAAATTGATGATCTTGAGTCTGAAATTTGAGTTTTTTTTCAAAGATTTGTTCTTGGCGTTTTAACGTTAAAATAATTTCTTGTTTCTTTTCAACATAGACTTTAATTTCATTCGTTAACTCTTGAATGGATTGAATATCCTGGTTATTCACTTTTATAATAAAATCACCAGACATAAATCCATCACTAGCTGGATTATAAGGATGATTGTCAATAGAAATCTCATAAGTACCTGTAATCATAACACCCTCATAATCAAGTTCAATCCCAATTGATTGACCTCCTAGAATAACATCTGCTGCAAAAACTTGAAAGGATGGACATAATAAAGAAACGACAATGATGAGTGATATACTCAACTTTTTCAAAAGCAAAGCATATACACCTCCCTGTAATCATAATGACTACATTTTATTTTGGCATATATGCTTGAATTTATACATTTAATAATTTTTTAGCATTGGCAATAGCTTCCTCAGTCAACTCTTCTCCTGATAGCATTTTAGCAATTTCTTTCACTCTTTGATTTGTATCAAGATAACGAATAGAAGTGACAGTATCATCAACTAGAGATTGTTTTTCAATGCTATAATGATGATCAGCCAATGCAGCTACCTGTGGTAAATGTGTAATACAAATGACTTGTTTCTTTAAAGCTGCTTTTTTCATTTTTTCACCAATCTTAGTAGCCACTTTACCACTGACTCCTGTATCAATTTCATCAAAAATAACAGTATCAATATGATTGTACTCTAATATAGTTGTTTTCATAACAAGCATCAAACGTGAAATTTCTCCACCACTGGCTGTTTCATTTAATAAGCTTAAATCTTGTCCCTGATTCATAGCAACCATCAGCTTGACATCACTACAACCTAATGAATGAAGTGATGTTTCGTGAATTTGGACTTTAAACTTTGCTTTATCTAAATAGACATCTTTTAATTCTTTTTGAATTTCACTTTCAAATTGACGGGCATATTGTATACGTATTTGGTGCATTTTCATAGCAAGTTCTTTTGCTTTCTTTTCTTGCTTAGCTAATTGCTGTTGCAGTTGTAAAATATGTTCTTCTCGATTCTCAATCGCATTGATTTTTTGTAAGACTTCTTCTCGATATTCTTGAATACTTTCCATCGTAAAACCATATTTTCTTTTTAAACGATTCACTCTAAATAAAATATCTTGCAATTCATTAAAACGATATTCATCAAACTGAAAAGAGTGATAAATTTCCAAAATACTCTCCACTTCATCTAATAAGTTATAATAAATATTATGAATATGTTCAATATGTTTTTCAAATTCACTATATGAAGATAAAGATTGTATCTCAAAAGTAGACTCTTTTAATTTTGGTAAAATTCCTTGATGATTATTCATTAATTGTTCAAAATTTTGAATATGTTCATTCATTTTTTCATAATTTTGTAAAATTTTCAGCTCTTCTTCATATTCATCAACTTCTTCATCTGTATAAGCACATTCATCAATTTCCTTTAACTGACTCTTTAAAAAATCTAATTGTTCATCAGACATATCTTCTTGGATTGTTTGTTGTAGTTGATTTTGAATATGTTTGTATTGCTGATACTCTTTTTGATAATCATCTAAAAGAACTTTTAAATCTTCTCTTGCATATTCATCTAAAAGATGAATATGATTCTTTTCAGCAAAAAGTTTTTGTGTTTCAAACTGAGAATGAATATCAATGAAAAAAGGCATTAATAATTTTAAAGCATTATGTGTAGAAGATTGGTAATTAATCTTTACTTGACTCTTTCCATTGCTTTGAATATGTTTTGTGATAATAAATTCATTATCAGCATCAATATGTAATTGTTGACAGATTTCTTCTAATTGAGGGGTCACTTCTACATCAAAGACTCCTTCAATAATAGCCTCATGACATCCTTTTTTAACAAACGATGCAGAAGAGCGTTGACCACACAACTGGCCAATAGCATCAATAACAATAGATTTTCCTGCTCCTGTTTCCCCTGTCAAAACACTCATTCCTTCAGAAAAATCTATTTTGATTTTATCAATAATAACAAATGATGAAACATATAAACTTTTTAACATCTATTTCACCTACCTTTGAAAATGACTGTGTGCCTCTATGACAACAGCTTCAATATCAATATCCAAATCTGCTTTGTCTTGATAAAGGAAGCAGCCTAAAAATTCAATATTTCCTTCTCCACCTGTAATTGGTGAATAAGTTAACCCCTGCAAAGAAAAGCCCTGTTCATGAGCATATTGTATAACTTCTTGAATTACACGTTGATGAATTTCTGGTTGAGAGACAATACCATGTTTTCCAACATCATCTCTCCCTGCTTCAAACTGTGGCTTGATTAAAGCAACACAGTAAGAACCTTTTTTTAAAATTTTAGATAATGTTGGAAAAATGTGCTTTAAAGAAATAAAGGATACATCAATACTGGCAAATTCTGGTTGTCCATATTGAAATAAATCCATTGAAGCATAACGAAAATTAGTTTGCTCTAAAACATGAACACGTGGATCGTTCCTTAACTTCCAGACAAGCTGATTTGTTCCCACATCCAAGGCATAAACTTCTCTAGCTCCATGTTGTAAAGCACAATCTGTAAAGCCACCTGTTGAAGAACCAATATCCAACATCAATAAGTTGTTCAGTTCTAAATGAAAAGTCTGCAACGCTTTTTCTAGTTTCAATCCACCACGAGATACATAACGTAATTTTTCACCTTTTATATATAAATGTGAATCAATAGGGATTTTAGTCCCAGGTTTATCAATATAATCATAATCATCACGTACAATTCCTGCCATGATAGCTCTTTTTGCTTTTTCACGTGAATCAAATAATCCCTGCTCCACGCAAAGAACATCAACTCTTTCTTTTTTCATGAAGTATCTCCTTTATTTTTCGTTTTAAATCATCTACATGAATGTGTTCTAGTTTTAATAATTCATCTAGTTGTCCCTGTGGTGTATAATGATCATCAATACCCATGTAATCAATTGTCATAGACATATGTTTTTGCGAATAATAATGAGCAATTAAACTACCTAACGATCCTGTCATAAGATCAGTTTCATAAATCAGCAAATGTTGTTTTAAATGAAAAAGTTCATCCAACATCTTTTCATCCAAAGGTTTGATAAATCTGGCATTAATCACATTTACTGGCAGTTCTTCCTGTGCCAAAATTTGAGCAACCTGGTGTACTTTCGCATCATAAGTTAAAATAGTTAAAGGATAATTATCATGGAAAATGATTTTTTCCCATGTCCCTATCTCAATTTCCTCATCAAAATCCACATCAATATCTTCAGTTGTCCCTTTAGGGAATCTTAAAACATAAGGCGAATCAAAATGGTGAAATGCTGTATTAACCATCTTTTTTAACTCTTGAGCATCTTTTGGTGACATTATAACCAAATGTGGGATCGCTGATAAAAAACCAATATCAAAAACACCATGATGAGTTTCACCATCTGCTCCTACCAAGCCACTACGATCAACACCAATTAAACATGGTAAGTTCATTCTTGCTATATCATGATTAATTTGATCATAACAACGTTGTAAAAATGATGAATAAATCGTAATAAATGGTTTTTTATGTGCATTAGATAAACCCGCAGCAAATGTCATTGCATGCTCTTCCGCAATACCAACATCAAAAGCACGATCAGGAAAAGTTTCAAAAATAGAACGTAAACAACTTCCAGAAATCATTGCAGGTGTAATAGTGACAATATCCTCATCTATATGCATCCATTTTTCAATTTGACGCGCGACAACTTCACTCCAGCTCATTACAGAACTCTCCTGACGTTTAATACCTTCTCGATAATCAAAAGGAGCAACACCATGATAAACACCATAATAATCATTTTCAGCAAGTGGGTAACCTTTTCCTTTTATGGTATGTACATGAATAACAACACTATGATCCATTTCAGAAGCTAAAGACAAAGCACTCAAAAGATCGTGAAAATCATGTCCATTGATAGGACCAATATAGTCTAAGCCAAACTCACCAAAAATATGATCATTTATGACATTATTTTTAATTTGATCTTTGATTTTTTTGGTCATTCGATATACTTTTTTTCCTAAATTTGATTTACTCAAAAAAGAAATATAATTATTTCGAGCATTTTTGTACTGAGTTGACATTCTCACATCAGAAAAGAAATTACTTAAGCCACCAACATTTTTAGAAATAGACATATTATTATCGTTTAAAATAATAATAACTTTAGAAGATATAGACCCTAAATAATTCAACGCTTCAAAAGACTCTCCACTCATAAGAGCAGCATCTCCCACGACACAAATGATTTCTCCAGTTTCATGATTTAAATCTCTTGCGACAGCCATTCCCGCCGAAGCCGATAAAGCCGTAGAAGAATGTCCTGCTTCCCAGACATCATGAACACTTTCTTTGCGTTTTTGAAAACCACTTAATCCATGAAACTGTCTTAATGTTGAAAATTGTCCGGCACGTCCCGTCAAAATTTTATGAACATATGATTGATGTCCAACATCAAAAATAATTTTATCTGTTGGTGAATTAAACACATAATGTAAAGCTATCGTTAATTCAACGACCCCCAAATTACTAGAAAAATGACCACCTGTCTGAGAAACATTTTGAATAATAAACGTTCTTATATCCTGAGCCAATTCTTCCAATTCTTCAATATTCAACTGTTTTAAAAATTGAGGATCTTTGATCTGTTCAAGCTTCATTTAACTCACCCTTTTCAAAATTTCTACTAACAATTCTAAAATCAAACCATGATTAATCTGCATAGAGTATATTCTTTCATAACATTTTTCAAATAATTCATTGACTTTCTTTTGAGAATTCGAAATTCCCAGTAAAGTAACGTAAGTAGATTTGTGATTTTCATAATCACTGCCTACTTTTTTCCCTAATTGTTCAGTTGTGGCTGTCACATCCAAAATGTCATCTTGAATTTGAAATGCTAAGCCTAAGTCATATCCTAGCTGTTTCCAATGCTTTATGTCATCTTTTTTAGCAATACAGGCTGCCATTTGTAAACTAACTGAAATCAAGTCACCTGTTTTGTGATAATGGATATCCTGAAGCTCTTCTAAAGAAGGTTGATGATTTTCAAAATACAAATCTTGTTGTTGTCCATAAATCATCCCATTCACACCGCTTGCCTGATAAAGCAAATTCGTAAGTTGAACTTTCAATAAATCACTCAATGTTGACTGTAAAATGACATTGACTCCTAAATTTAATAAAGCATCTCCAGCAAGAATCGCAGTTGCTTCATCAAATTGCTTATGACAAGTTTTTCTACCCCTTCTCAAATCGTCATTATCCATTCCTGGTAAATCGTCATGAATCAATGAGTATGTATGAATCATTTCAATAGCACAGGCTACATCCATATAAGGATGATAATCTAACTGATAAGATTTTATAACAGTTAAAAATAGTATTGGTCTTAAACGTTTGCCTGGTGCTAATAAAGAATAAATCATCGCTTCTTTAACTTTTCCATCCTTAAGAGGCTGACATAACTCCAATAAACGTTGATTAATTTCCTCCTTCATCCCTTTCATATTGAAGATTCACCTTCTTTAAATGCTTTCAGTTGTCCATCTTCATAGATCTGTGCCACTTTTTCTTGAATGTTTTTTAATTTATTATCACAATATTGACAAAGAGTCACACCTTCTTGAAACAAGGCAATACTATCTTCTAATGGTATTTCATTGTTTTCAAGACTATTCACTATTTCTTCCAAGCGCAAAATTGCTTGTTCATATGTCATTTTTTCCATTTTTTCACCTACTTTATTTGTGCTTTTTTTATTCCGTCATAAAATTGTATATCAACAATATCATCTGTTTGAACATCATTTTTTGATTTCATCAGTTTTTGATCCTTTTTAATAAGAGTATAACCCCTTTGCATCACTTTTAAAGGACTCAAGGCATCAAGTTGAACAATGAGTTGTTGTGTTTTATAGTTTCGCTGTTGAATTTTTTGATCTATCTTTTGTTTTAATAGTTTTTGATATTCTAACAACTGTTGGTAAACCTTTAAATCTAGTACTTTAAAATGATAAAACAATTGATCTTTTAAATGTGTAACACGTAATATTTCTTGAGAATAAAGAGCCTCGGGTGTATTTAAAAAATATGAATTTTTAAGTCGATCTAATTTTTGCTGATGAATATGTAAATATTGTTTCATACGATATGTCAGTTGTTGTTCTAATTCATAGAGATGTTTTTTTAACTCTTTTTGATCAGGTGTTGCAAACATTGCTGCTTCAGAAGGTGTCGCACAACGTACATCACTCACAAAATCACAAATAGTAAAATCCATCTCATGTCCAACAGCACTGATAACTGGAGTTTGACAGGCATAAATCTGTCGAGCCAAAGCCTCTTCATTAAAATTCCACAAATCCTCAATCGTTCCACCACCACGTGTTATGACAATAAAATCAAATCCCAGTGAATCAACTTGAGATAAAGTCTGTATAATCTTCAAATATGCATTCTTTCCTTGTACTGGGATAGGAAACAAAACAATTCTTGTAAAAGGAAAACGATCATGAGTGATTTTAATGAAATCTTGTACAGCATCACCATTCTTAGCCGATAAAACGGCTATAGCTTTAGGAAATGGAGGAATTGATTTTTTATGCTTGGCATCAAACAATCCTTCCTGAGATAACTTCTTCTTGAGATTTTCAAATTCAATATATAGCTTTCCTAAACCATCCTGTTCCATTGATTGTACATATAATTGATAATCCCCAGAAGGTTCATAAACAGATACATATGCACGAATATAGACTTTCATCCCATTTTCAACCTGAAATGAAAGTTTTTTTGCATTCGAATAAAACATGATTGCTGAAATTCTTGCATGATCATCTTTTAAAGTGAAATAAAGATGACCACTGGGATGTGGTCTAAAGTTTGAAATCTCACCTGTAATATAGACATTTCTTAATGAAGCATCCTGTTCTAATTTGGCTTTTATATATTTGTTTAAAGTCTGAACACTAATATATTTTTGTGTATCCATTATCCAACATTTCCTAAAATACCATTAATAAATTTATAAGAATCATCGTCACAGAATTTTTTAGCATTGACAACAGCTTCGTTGACAACGATTTTTTTAGGAAGATCAGATTCTAATAATTCACATGTTGCAACAAATAGAATTGCTCTTTCCATAACACTGAGACGTTCAAATGTCCAACCCTTTTTCAAATATCTTTCCAACAATTGCTGATACGATGCTTTATTTTGCAAAGTTGTTTCTACAAGCCATAAAGCAAATTTTAAAGAATCTTCACTTGATGAAAGTTCTTTGTTTTCTGATATATAAGTATGCATATCATCAAGAGAAGCTCCAACCAATAAATTTTGATAAATACAAATTGTCGCAATTTCTCTTGCTGTTTTACGATGTGTTTTTTCCATATTAATAAGTTGCCTCCACAATTTTCAAATATATTACATTTTAACATAATTAACACTAAAAATAAACAAAAGAAAAGTAAGAAAATTATTTCCTTACTCGTTTAATCGAATTCAATATTATCGACTTCAATGTTAATATGTTGTACATCAACATCTGTCATCTGCTTAACAGCAGCCGCTATTTTTTCTTGAATTTCTTTTGTAATTGATGAAATATTGACACCATATTTAATACGTACATGGATACAAATATAAACATCATTGTCCTTGATTGTACAATTAACTACTTTTTTTGTTCCAGGAATCTGAATTCCCTTAGATGTATCTAAAGAAACGTTTTTTATTTCATTAACAGTTCTTTTTGTGATTTCATCAAACACTTGAACATTCATAAGAATTTTTCCATTTACGCGTCCTTGTGTATAAGTATAATATTCATTATGTGCCATAACATTACCTCTCTTCTATCTACTATTGTATATAAAAAGTGACAAAAATACAAGTTTTATTCTTCAATAAATTTAACTTCCACTTGATAAGAATCGCCGACTAAATTTAACACCTCTTTAATAACTTGTGAAGCATCTGTCTGGGTTGCTTCTTTTTTTAAAATGGTTATTTTAATTGTTTGTTGATCAATTTCTACATAGCTTTGTGAATATCCTACTTCTTTGAGTTTTGAGACAATCAATTTTTCTTTTTCTGTCACATTTTTTGTTTCACTAATTGTTTCTAAAGCCTCATTAATCGATTCGGATGTACTTGATTCTTTAGCGATAATTTCATTATTTTTTGTAATAATATCTTCTCTTTTTTGATCTAATTGATTTTGTAATTGTTCAATAGTAGATATATCATTTTGGACAACTTCATTTTCAGATGTCGGGGGCAACATAATATAATAGATAGATAACACAAGAATAAGACTAAATAATGTTAAAAATGTAAAAGCCTGTTTGTTCATATTCATTCTCCTTTTTCTATATACTATATGAACAAACAGACTTAATTATGAAAAAAAGAGCTTACGCTCTTCCTTGATACTTCCCATCTACAGTGTTCACAAGAACCATTTCACCTTCATTAATAAATAAAGGGACTTTAATCTGGTATCCAGTTTCAATAGTTGCATTTTTTGTTGCACCAGTTGCTGTATCACCTTTCACTGCTGGTTCCGTTTCAGTTACTTGGAAAGCCACATTAATTGGTAATTGAACCCCTAAAACTTCACTTTGATAACTTGTCACTTCAACTTCATCAGAAGGTTTTAAAAAGTTCTTTTCCCATTCCAGACGACTACCAGGAATTTCAATTTGTTCAAATGTTTCATTATCCATGAAAACAAGCATATCTCCTGAATCATAAAGATATTGCATTTTTCTTTTTTCAATCATTGCTAAATCAACTTTTGCTGTTGGGTTATAAGAAACTTCTGTAATCGCACTCGTTCTTAAATTTTTTCTTTTTACCATATATTTTCCTGATAAACGTCCTTGTTTATTCTGTTCATTAGAAATACATAAAAACAAATCATTATTTTCTGTATATGCATTTCCAGCTTTTAATTCTTTAATATTAACAGCCATAATATTCTCTCCTTTGCTATTATTCTTTAGAATTATAGCAAATTTCAGTCATATTGTAAATAAATCATACAGGAATATCATCTTTTAACAAAAAAGAATAATAAGAAAATCTAAAGCTAACAAACAATAAATAAGTATCTTCAATTTTTGTTTCTTATAATCATCAATCGGTGCTTTTTCACGATAACAAGTTAATAAAAAACATATAATTAATAAACCAAAAACAATATAGTAAATCATATTGAACCTCCTATATATTCAAATTTCAACACAGCCCCTGTTTCTACTTCAATTTCTGTTAAAAATTGATAATGATAATCAACCATTGTAATAGTTGTAATAACTTCATAATAATGACCGAAATCATCTACTGTTGTTTCAACTTGATAGTTTTGAAAAGAATAGTCATCACTTAATAAAATATCATTTTGAACACTGTCGCTATAATATTTCACAAGAAATATTTCTAGATTTTTTTGTTTCATAAGCATATCGATAGATTTTAAATTTCTACCTGATTGCAAAATAGAAAACGCTGTTATAGATAGCGCTAATGTCAGCATCATAAAAACAATTAAAACAATCTGCAAAACGGATCCTCTATGATTCTGGAATAATCTCTGATATATTTTCATCTGTCTCCTCTGCTTCTTGATACATAGTGGCATACGTTAATAAAAATGTATAATTTTGATGTTCTCTTGTTATATGCATATAAACAAAATCATTGTCAATGGAAAAAGAAATATCATCAATATCAAACAGTAATATTTCAAATCCAGGTTTTTTTACCAATCTTTTTTGATCTAACTGTAAAGATGTTTCCTCCTCGTCAAAATTCATATAACGAAAAGTATCGCCGACTTCTAAATACTCACAACCAAGTGTATATTGAGTACATTGTTTTGCAGCTATGTAAATATCTTCGTCATTTTGTGTATGATGCGTATAAGCATATTGTACAAGGTGAAAAAAACTTGTTAATGATAGAATAATGATAAGCGTGATAGAAAGAGACAATAACACTTCTACTAACGTAAAACCATTTCTATGAGACTCATATAATCTTGAGAATATATATATTCACTCTCCTTTTCTAAAATCATCTGATAATTTTCTTGAATATGTTTTTCTTTTTGGTATAAAACAGAAAATAATCCCACAAAAATGATGATAACAGTTATAAATATTTCAAAAGCAAACAAACTCTCAATCAGTGTTGAGCCATGATTATCGAACATAAAAAGTTCCACTTCCAATCTGATAAACAAATTCATAACGTTGATTTCCACAATGATAAATCAATGTTTTTGCACCCTGGATATTTCCATTAGCATTAAAACTTAATTGATGTGATTCAAATGAATCTCCTTTATCAAGCTTAAATATTTCTTTTGATTGATTCCATGTACAAATAATATTTTGTTGAGAAAAAGAAACATTGACCACAGTTTTTTGTGTCATAGCTGTGAGTTTGGCCTGATAGAGAAACTGAATCATTTCATTTATTTTAACAGTATCACTTTTTTGTGGAATATGAATATACATTGAAATACAGAACATCATACAAATAATAATGAGTACAAAAAGCGTTTCAATCATTGTAAAACCATTTTTATTTAACATAGGCCTGACCATCTTTAATGGCAATTTTCTTGCCATTAGGACAAACACCCTGCTTTTCTGTAAGATATGGTTGACTACCACTAGTTAAATCGGAAATTCTTTTTGGCAATTTCCCATTTTCTATTTCATAAAGTAATATTTGTGAATTGACTACCTCAATTTGAGCTTCACAACCTTTGTTTTTGACAACTGTATTTTTAGATGTCACATTGGGTATAACAAGCAACAAAATAATAAGTATAACACTTATACAAAAAATCATCTCAATTAAAGTAAAACCTCTTTTATTCAACATATTGATTGTCCTTTCTGTTATAGATTTGATATTGAATTCATCATTGGAATAATAATAGCAATATAAATTGTAATAACAAAGATAGCCACAAAACAATAAACTGCTGGAATCAGATATTTTAAAAATCTTTTGACCCAGTAATCTAAATATTCATATGTGGATTGAATATAATAAGACAATGCATTTTTTTGTTGTGGATTTTTCATATACATCTGAAAAAAAGAAATAAATAATTGATCAAAATATTCAAAATCCTCCAATATTTCTTCCAGATTCTCACCTCCATATAAGCGATTATTTATTTCATATAAGACTATTTTTAAATCACTATCCGTCATTTGTTCATTTAAAATTTGAATAATCATTGCACCATCCATATCTTCATTGAGTAATTCATGAAAATACAAAGCGAATTTTAAAGAAAAATATTTTTGTAAAATTTGCTTAAAAACAGGCCATTTCAAATAGAGTTCAATAATCTTATATAATTTATGCTTCAAACCATAAATAAGCCTTAAAACAAGATACAAAGCTAAAACAACAGCAAAAATAATACAACCAGGCATAATGTAAAAAAATGAAAATAAGATTTGAATTATAATTGATTTTTCAATCTGAAATGATAGAAATAGCTGATTAACATTAGGCAACAAAACAAAAACAACAAATAACGAAAAAAGAAATAAAAATGTCATGAGTATAGAGGGATATGTTAATTGAGATTTTAATTGATTTTGATAATTCTCTTTCATCACGCATATATCCAGACTCTTTTTAATTGCTTCTGATAAACAATTCTTATTTTGAAAAAAGCGGAAATATTCAAGAAATAAATGAGGTAACGAAGACTGTAATAAAATTGTCTCAATGGATTCTCCATGGTTCAATTGTTTTAACATTTCATCAATCACAGAATGATGAAGCATCTGTTGACATAAACTCAATGTTTCTTCAATGCTGTAACCAGCATCCAATAAGCTATACATATTCTTCAACAAAAGATAATCTTTATTCATTGTTGAGTTCCTCTTTAAATAGTTCTTGATTAAAACCAAGATCAACAAGATCTGATGCTGCTTTTTGAAAAGATAAATAAGAACATGTATGCTTTTCAAGATATTGTGCAATATCTTTTTTCTTCATCAATTCCGATAAAACAATAGCCTGTTTATTTTGAATATCATATTTCATGCGTTGAGATATGACACCAATGACAACATCAAGAATATCAGCTTCATGAACACCTAAATTCATCAATCTTTTCATTGATAAGGGAGCATTGCTGGCATGAATAGTTGTCAAAACAAGATGTCCTGTCAAAGCACATGTTAAAGCAATTTTCGCTGTTTTTTCATCACGGATCTCACCTATCATAATGACATCTGGATCATGCCTTAAAATTTGTTTGAGTGTATCGTGATATGTAATACCTATTTTTTCATTTAATTCAATTTGAAGACAACCATCCAAATGAATTTCAATAGGATCTTCAATCGTAATAATATTTTTACGAGCACCAGCTAAAATCTGTTTTAACAAAGTATAAAGTGTTGTTGACTTTCCAGATCCTGTGGCACCACTAATAAAAAACAATCCACTATTTTGATGCGAAAGCCAATAAAGATAATCCTGAATTTCTTTTTGATAAGTTAATTCTTCAATCGAACGCAACTCATGATTATTCAAAATTCTAATCACAATGCTTTCAAACTCAAGAGAAGGTAAATAAGATACCCTTAAAAAATAAGTCTTTTGATTCATATTAATAGTAATATTACCTGTTTGAGGCATTAAACGATAATTCGTATGAATCATAGAACGATATTTTATAAAATTCATAAGCTTATATCCTTTCTCACTTTCCATCACCTCGTATTTCTTCAATTCTCCAAAAATTCGAAACTGAATATTCAAATTATTTTTCAATAATAAATGAATATCCGTTGCATTTTGGTTTAATGCACGATAAATCATCTTCTCAAATAGTTCATTCATAATAACCCTCCTATTATTTATATACGCATTATTTTTTCATTTTTCTTTTTTTTCAACAAAAAAAGATCATATTTTTTTATGATCTTAAAAAAGGGTTATGCATTTGTTCATATTTTAAAGAGCTTTCTTCGCCATGTCCCGGTAATAAACGAGCATCAAATTGCAATGTTTTTATCTTATCTAAACTCTGTTTTGTTATAAGATGTGAAGATGTTGGAAAATCATAGCGTCCAATTGATCCGGCAAACAAAACATCACCACTAAATAGTGCATTTTCCTGAGGAACATATATCATACTACTGCCTTCACAATGCCCTTCCAGTAATAGCCACTGTACGGTCATATTGGCTATATTCATTGTTGGCTTTGCTTCTTGTATAGGCGCTTTTAAAGTCATTGGTTCCCCCATCATACTAGAAAGATTATATTGAGGTTTAGCAATAATCTCTAAGGATTCCTTTTGTGTATAGACTGGACAGTGATATTGATCATAAAGATAATCAACAGCTCCAATATGATCGAAATGACCATGTGTTAATAAAATAGCTTTCATATCAAGTTCATTTTCTGTTAAAAAGCGAGCAACTTTTTGCCCCTGTGCTCCTGGATCAATCACAAAACATTCGTGATCATCATTATAAACGACATAACAATTTGTCTGCATTGTTCCTAAGATTAATTTTTTTATCATATATTTCTTCCTTTCCTATAAAGAAAAAAAGCCAAAAAGGCTTATTTCTTTTCTTTATGAGTAGTTTGTTTATTACATCTAGGACAGTATTTTTTTACTTCCATTCTTTCTGGATGATTTCTTTTATTTTTTGTATTAATGTAGTTTTCTTCTCCACATTCAGTACATTTTAAAATGATGTTTTCTCTCATTATTACACCTCCATCACGACTTTGCCATAATATAATAGCATAAACAATAATAAAATGCTATAAATTTTTTACTTTTTATCCATATTTTTCAAAATACTTCTCAAATGCATATTTTGATAACGTTTGACATGTACTCCCAGATCCATTTGGCAACGCCTCAGCAATGCAAGCCACTGCGACTTCAGGATTATCATAAGGAGCATAACCGATAAAAGCACGATTGGCCCAGACATCGTATGTTCCTTCATGCAATACTTGGGCTGTCCCAGTTTTTCCAGCAGCTTCATAGTCACCATTGACGCTTTTAGCTAAGCCTGAAACACACCCCATACGAAATCCTGTCTGAATAGTTTCAAATGCCATTTTATAACTTGATACATCATCAAGAACTTTCACTTGATGTTGAAGCAATGAAACCTTTGTTCCATTTTCATCTTCAGTGAAAGATTCCATAAATAGATGTGGTTGAATTTTCTTTCCACCATTTGCGATTGTAGAAACATATTGAGCCATTTGAATTGGCGTATATGTATCATATTGTCCTATCGCAAAATCCAAGAAATTCCCAGGTTGACGTTGTGTCACTTTACCACGATAACCTAAAGCTTCACTTGGCAAATCGATGCCTGTTTTTACTCCTAAACCAAGTTCCCCTACATCCAGACGCATCTGGTCAAATGCAGACTCTTTGATAGATAATGGTTGATTATATTCATAAGTACCACCGCCTAATAAAGTTGCGACATAAAACATATAAATATTTGAAGATTGCGATAAAGCTTCAGCGGCATTTAAACGACCCAATCCTCCTGTGTTCCATGAAAACTTTGCTGCTGTTCCAGCAATTTTAAACCCTTGACTTGTATCGTTAAATTCCGTGTATTGATCAATGACATTATGTTTAATACCAGCATAAATGGTTCCACCTTTAAATGTTGAACCAATTGCGAAAGCATTTTGTACAGCACCACCAGCCAACTCATAGACATCACCTTTACTGTCTTTTTGAACACCACACATAGCATAAATAGCACCTGTGTTAGGATCAATTAAAACAAGATAAATGTTATGATTATATTTGTACAATGAGCCACTAAAACTTTTCATTGTTTTTTCCATTTGTTCAGTAATAGCCGACTGTAAATCCCAATCAATTGTTAAACGGATGTTATCACCCTTTGTTCCACTTGAAACAGTATTGACAACAGGATTTCCATCGCTATCATAGCTCAACGAATAAGTTGCAGGAGTTCCTGCTAATATGTCTTCATATTGCATCTCTAGGCCACTGATTCCTACACGAGAATCATTATTATAATCTTTTGCTAAAAGAATATCTTTTGTACTTGCTGGCAACCCTGCTTTTTTTGTTGTAACTCTACCCAAAACAGATTTGAAATTTGTCCCATAAGTTGTTTCTCTAGACCAGTCATTCGTCACTTTGACTCCACGTAAAATATCAGAGTTTTCACCAATAAGACTTGCTTCTTTGATCGTTAACCCCTCCAACAAAACAACTGAGCCACTACTACAATTAAGAATCTTTGTATAAAGCGTATAAAACTTAATATCATCATCAGATAGATTTTCTTTAAGCATTTCACTTGTAATACGATTGAGTTGTAATTGATAAAGTTCATCACTTGAATAACTTGATTTTTCTTCTTCTGTCAATAAACTTTCTACTAATTTTTTATTTTTTAAAATCAAATAGTCCTTTTTATCTCTTTCTGTGACATTTTGGATATCAACATTAACATTTTTAACTAAGAAATTTGCAATCATTTTCATTTCATCTTCTGTAATATTATCTACTGCATAATATGTTGCACAATTGATATTTTTATTATAAGACAGTCTTTTATAATTGCGATCATAAATATTACCACGGAATGTATCTGTTGTAAAAAGACTTGTATTATATTGATTAAGTTTTGTAGCATAATATTCTTGCTGCGTAATTTGTGTCAAAAATAATCGTACTAATAAAATGACACCAACAACACCAATTAATCCCATTAAAATTTTAAATCTTCTTGAGATGACATTATCAGTTTGATTTTTGATTTGTGTTTCAATTTCTTTTTGACCCTCAAATCGTATAGGATTTTTCTTAAAAAAATTCAATAGCAATGCACCTCCTCGACTTATTATATTATATACAAACCAGAAAGTAAATCAACCCATAAGAAAAAGAGAATTTCACAAATTCTCTTAATCATCATCAACAGATAGAATGGCCATGAAAGCTTCCTGAGGAATTTCTACACTTCCTACTGCCTTCATACGTTTTTTCCCTTCTTTTTGTTTTTCCAGTAATTTTTTCTTACGAGAAATATCCCCACCATAACATTTTGCTAAAACATTTTTACGCATTGCCTTAATATTTGTGCGAGCAATAACCTTTCCTTGAATAGCGGCCTGAATAGGCACTTCAAACATTTGTTTAGGAATAATTTCTTTAAGTTTTTCACAAATAATGCGTCCTCGATTATAGGCAAAATCCTTATGGACAATTGTTGATAAAGCATCAACAACTTCACCATTTAGTAAAATATCCATACGTGTTAAACGACTTTCCTTATAACCCTCTAACTCATAATCAAAAGAGGCATAACCTTTAGTGCAAGATTTTAATTTATCAAAGAAGTCATAAACAATTTCACTTAACGGAATCAAATAAACGACATTTCTTCTTAAATCATCAATATATTCAATATCTTGATATTCTCCACGTTTAGATTGACACAGTTCCATAATAGGTCCGACGTATTCACTTGGAGTCATAATCGATGCTTTAACATAAGGTTCTTCAATATGATCAATACGCTGTGGTCCTGGTAATGCAGCTGGATTATCTATTTCAATCATTGAACCATCCGTTAAATAGCAATGATAAATAACAGATGGCGCTGTCGCAATCAGTTCAAGATCAAATTCTCTTTCTAATCGTTCTTCAATGACATCCATGTGTAAAAGTCCTAAAAAACCACAACGGAATCCAAAACCTAAGGCTTGAGATGTTTCTGGTTCAAAGACAAGTGATGAATCACTAAGTTTCATTTTTTCCAGTGCTTCACGTAAATCTTTATATTTTGCATTATCAACTGGATACAGACCACAATAAACCATTGGATTTAATTTCCTATATCCTGGTAATTGTGTCTGTGATGGATTTTCCAATGTTGTAATGGTATCACCGACATGAACATCATTAATTGATTTGATAGAAGCAGCTATCCACCCTACTTCTCCGGTAACCAGTTCATCTTTTTTGACTTCTTTTGGCGTTCTGACACCTACTTCAAGCACTTCATAAACAGCATCCGTTGCCATAAAACGAATATGATCCCCTACACGAATACGTCCTTCTTTAATACAGACAAACACAATGACTCCACGATAACTGTCGTAGTAGGAATCAAAGATAAGTGCCTGTGTCGGTTTTGAACTGTCTCCTCGAGGAGCAGGAACATTTTTAACAATATCTTCTAACACATCTACGACATTTAATCCTGTTTTCGCCGAAATCAATGGAGCTTCGTCAGCAGGCAATCCAATAATATCTTCTATTTCATGAATGACACGCTGGGGATCTGCACTTGGCAAATCAACTTTATTAATAACAGGTAAAATTTCAAGGTCATTATCTAATGCCAGAAACACGTTTGCTAATGTTTGAGCTTCAACACCTTGAGCAGCATCAACAACAAGAACTGCCCCTTCACATGCAGCAAGTGAACGTGAAACTTCATAAGTAAAATCGACATGGCCTGGTGTATCTATGAGATGCAAAAGATAGGTTTCCCCATTTTTAGCAGTATATTGTAATTGTACAGCATTAAGCTTGATAGTAATACCTCTTTCACGTTCCAAATCCATACTGTCAAGCAACTGTTCTTTCATATCACGATCACTGACCGCCCCTGTTAATTGTAATATTCTATCTGCAAGAGTCGATTTTCCATGATCAATATGAGCGATAATAGAAAAATTTCTCATATGTGACTGATCAATACTCATCATTATCTCCCCTTTCTTTTCTTATCTATTTTACACAATTCTATCTTAAATGAAAACAAAAAAATAGTCAAAATGACTATTTTTTCATAAAATATTTATCCAAAAATTCAACGTGTTCTACTTTCACTTCCATGATGGTTGTCGAAAGATGATCTTGTGTTTCAAATGTTTTAGATTGCAATCTACCTTTAATTCCTAAGAAGCTTCCTGCTTCACAACAATCCATCACCTCCTGGGCTATGCCTTTCCACAAAACACAACTAATGTAGTCATGATCTCTAATCCCAAGATTGTTGCGATAAGGTCTTTCAACATCAAGAATCAATGTAGCCAATTTCACTCCAGTTGGTGTTTCTTTGAATTTTGGATTTTCGGCTAATCTGCCAATTAAAATAATTTCATTAAACATTTTTATATTTTCCCTCCTCAAATATGAGTATATAGGAAAACCTCAAAATGACCAAAATTGCTCTTTTTCTACATTTTTAGATGATTTCTATTCATTTTGGTACATAAAAAATAGTATTTTTAGGCAAAATGAGTGATTTTTATGAAAAAACATGACCAATTTTATAATTTTGGAATAAAAAACAAGAAAAAAAGTAAAGAAATTCCTTTACTTTTCAATCAAAACAAATGCAACAGCATATTTTTTTTCATGTGAAATAGAAATATGAGCATGAGGATTATGTAGATAAGGAACTCCATTTTTATCATTAAGAATTTCAATGTCTTGAAAAGACATTGCACCTATACCTACATGACAAGCTTTCATATAAGCTTCTTTCCCAGCAAAACGTCCCCCTAAAAATTCTAATTGTCTACGAGGTGACTGCAACCTTGTAAATATTTCATATTCTCGAGAAGATAAAATACGTTTGACAAAATGAAGATTATGTATATCTAAACGTTCAAGATCAACAATATCCACACCTATACCTTTCATTAATCTTTAAACTTCTTTTCATAAAGACTCATTAATTCATCCAAACTCATAGAATCATCAATTTCATCAATAAAAGAATCTTCATCTTTATTTTGGAAATCAAGTTTAAATTCACCAGTACGTTCCTCAATGATTTTTAATTGATCTTGTTCTTCTTCAACAATATTTGCAATATTTCTTAAATTCTGTTCAACGCTAGGTTCTTCCTTTTTTTTCTCCACTTTTTCTTCAACTTGATCAAATGGGCCATAAAAAGGACTTATAATTGGAATCAATTCATCCGATTCTTTTTTAACCTTTTTGACTTTAGGTTTCACAGTTTTTTTAACTTCTGTTTTTTTAGTTTCTTTCAAACCCATCATTGGTGAAATAATTTCACTCATTCGATAGTTTGTTTCTATATTAACATTCTTTTTTATTTCTTTCTTTTTAACATCTTCTTTTTTTGTATCTTGTTTAGGTTCATTTTCTTCTACTTCATCATTATAAATCAAAGGTGTGCTAAATTTTTCTTTACGTCTTTGTTCTAAAACGGGATCAACCTTTTCATATAATTCTTCTTCATCTTCTTTTTTGAAAAACTTTTTAAACATCTTGTTTTCCTCCTTACATATATGTTCTATTTCTACAAAATTATGCAATTTGATCAATAAATGCTTGTATCTGTTGTTGTGTTTTTCTTAATTTGTCTACATATCTTCCAACTTCTTGACCATTGCGATACGCCACAAAAGACGGAATTCCCATAATATCTAAATCAATACATAAATCAACCATTTCATCTCTATCGACATAATAGAAAGTCCATTGTGGGTTATGAGCAACCAAATCATCAATAAAAGTTTTTAAAAAATGACAGTCAGGACACCATGTTGTTGAAAACACAAGCATAGCTTGACCTTGAATAGCTTTTTCATAACTTTCTAAATTACTAATTTTCTTTAAATTATCCATCTTATTTATCTCCTTTTATTCTTGTTTTTATTTGATATATAGGTCCAAATGGTGAGAATTTTCTTTCATATTCGGTTTGTATGTTATCTTCATATCCCTCACTATGGTGCAAATCCAAACAAACATCCTCAAAATGAAGTCCAAAATTTTGAAAAGAAACCAATGAATATTCAAATAATGAGCGATTATCTGTCTTTAAAATCAATTCGCCATTTGTGACTAAAATATCTTGAAAAACTTCCAGGAAAGCTTGTGATGTCAATCGTCTCTTAGCATGGCGTTTTTTAGGCCATGGATCACTAAAATTCAAATAAATGCGATTGACTTCACCTTTTCCAAAAACATCTCTTAAAGAAATAGCATCAGCTTTTAACAATTTTAAATTTGGTAAATGATTGTTCTGTAAATCAATTTTTTTAACAGCGCCAACCATCACACTTGGAAACTTTTCAATCCCAATAAAATTGACTTCTGGATAACGCAATGCATTTTCAATGATGAAATCACCTTTTCCCATTCCAATTTCTATATAGATAGGATGATCATTTCCAAAAAGTTTATGCCATTGATTTTTATATTGCAATCCATCTATGACAACGACCTCATCATGAGCGGCCAAAATTTCATTTGCCTTAGGGTTATTTCTTAAACGCATATATTCCTCCCATATTTTTATCTATTGTAGCACAGTTTCACTTTTTAATCTATCTAATTCTTCATCTGTCAATTCACGATAAGAACCCAATTCCAGACTCTCATCCAAGACAAGATTTTTCATACGAATTCTTTTTAAATAAGTCACTTCTTTTCCAACAGCCTGGAACATTTTTTTGATTTGATGAAACTTTCCTTCGTATATTTCGACTTCAATTTCACTTTCATTCCCATTAATAGACAATATTTTCAAATGGGCACTTTGACATTGATAATCCTGATCAATGATAACTCCAGATAAAAAAGCCTGGACATCGTCATTTGTTACAATCCCTTGAATCTTTGCATAATAAACTTTAGGGCAATGTTTCTTTGGAGAAAGCAACTGATGAGCAAGTAAACCATCATTTGTAATTAAAAGCAACCCTTCAGTATCAATATCTAATCTTCCTACAGGAAATAAATCTTGACGATAGTTTTCTTCAATCAAATCAATCACAGTAGGATATAATCGGTCCTCTGTTGCACTCACATATCCTGCAGGTTTATTTAGCATATAGTAAACATATTCCTGATACATAATTTCTTCATCATCAACATAAACTTTATCACCAACAGGGTCAACATGGTGTTTATCTTTTTTAATAATTTCACCATTGACTTTGACATACCCATTTTTAATCAATTGCTTTACTTCTTTGCGTGTTCCAAATCCACAATGTGCTAATAATTTATCTAATCTCATGGTTTTACCTCAATATATTTTTCTACTCTTTCTGTTTTTTCTTCATTTAAATAATAACTTACATAAAGTTTAACACTCTGCACTTGAGTCGTTTGTCCTGAAAGCTGAACACCTTTATAAAAGTGCTTTGACTTATCAACATGTTGGACTTTTAAATGACTTATAGACTCATCAACAATTCCTAAAACCGGACACATTTTTTGATTATCTTCACTTGCATAAGCCATTGCCTCAATATAATACATATCAACTTCTGGTTGATCAATAATGACATCATAACGATACAAATGATCTATATGATTAAAAACAACTCTTACGCAAAACGGATAATCTTCATCAAAATCCTGTTGTGTGATCAGTTGTTCCTTGATTTGGTAATAGTCTTGAAACTGTTCATTTGAAGATGATGATTGACAGGCTACACATAACAATAAAATCATCATACCAATCCATATCTTCTTCATATCATCACCGCCTCTATTATAACAAATTTATATAAAGATAGCTATAATAAATCATGACTCATCGTGAACTTGTCACAAAAAAAGGCATCATTATGTTTTCCATAATCATACCTTTTTAATCTTTCTTATCTTTTAACGACATTCAAATGTATCACAAGCAGTTTGAGAAGTTTTCTTAGCTTCTACACAGTGACAATTTCCAACATGAATACAGTTTGCTTCACAACATCCATCACAATAATATTTACAGTTGTCTACGCTACATTTTACATCCTTAGCCATAGTTTCACCTCCATATATTATTATGTCTGTCTTTTTGATGAATATACAATCAAACAACTAAAACTGTATTCAAGTTGCCCATGACATGATGTCAAAGCGACCTGATATTGCATATCTTGAATATCAGGATTTTCTTTTTGAACAAATTCATTTAAGGCATCTTCTAAATCTAATTCATGTCCTTTTTCAATAATTTTTATTTTCATATGCTCATTATAACATCATGTCTATCAAAAGAATGTCATTTATTGACGGATTTCAATTGCAAACATACAAGTAAATTCTTGTTGTGGTTCTAAAGCAATCATACCTTCCTTATCTTTAAATTCACCATGAAAATCAATATAATCTCCATGTCCATTCCAAGGTTCTAAAGCTAACAACCCTCCTACATGTTTACTTGCCCAGATTCCTAAATGTGGATAATTTTCCATATGGAAATAAATAGCTTTTTGATGATGAATTGATTTCAAAGCAACATAACTTGATTGGAAATTCTTCAATACAATGGCATCATTATCTAATAAAGCCTGTCGTACAAAGAAACGTCTTTCATGATCAAAAAATGGCTTTGTTACACGCGACATGGCACGATGAGGTACATCTATGACTTTTTGTTCAAGAGTTTCTTCTTTTTCAAACTCAACATAATAATCATTGCTAGATTCATGTTCCATCAATGGACAAGCAAAAGCAGGATGTCCACCAATCTGGAAATAAATTGTTTTATCATCTGTATTTTTAACGATACAACGACATTCTAATGTGTTCTCTTTTAAAGTATATATAACTTTTAAATTAAACAGATAAGGATACTGTTTTAAAATGTCTTCATTAGGTGTAAGTTCAAATTCAACACATGTATCTGAAAGTTGATGAGTCATATACTCATTGTGTCTAGAAAAACCATGTTGTGTCATATGATATGTTTTTCCTTCAATTAGACACTCATCATTATGTAATGCTCTAATGATTCGAAAAAGAATAGGAGCACTGCTTGCCCATAAAGCAGGATCTCTACGCCACATATAATTAATATGGTCGTGTTGTCCAATGATTTTAATAATTTCTGCCCCTTTAGCATTTAATTCAACTTCTAATTCACTGTTTTTTAAAGTTACCATATTTTTCTCCTCTATTTCATTTGTCCTTTAATCATTGTCTGTAGAATTTGAATATCATCATCAAAGAAGATAATATCTGCATAATTTCCTACTTTAATTTCTCCAAGCAATGGTTCATTTAAGCTTTGAGCCGGATTATAACTTGCAAGATTGACAGCTTCATTTAACGTTAACCCTAAATGTTCATAAGCATTTTTAACAGCCACGTTCATAGAAACAATGCTTCCTGCCAAAGTTCCATCAATTAATCTCGCTTCACCATCTTTAACATAAACATCTTGATTTCCTAAAAGATATTTTCCATTTTCCAGTCCTGCTGCTTCTAATGAATCAGTAATCAAAATGAGTTTATCTTTTCCTTTTGTACGTAACAATACTTTTGCCGCAGCATAATTAACATGGACACCATCTAATATCAATTCGGCATAAACACTATCATTAATCATCACAGCACCAACAACACCAGGTGCACGATGTGTCAAAGGTGTCATAGCATTATAAGTATGTGTTCCTGAAGTTGCTCCCGCATCAATAGCCGCCTGTGCCTGTTCATATGTTGCATTTGTATGACCTAAAGAAACAACTGTATTTTTATCTTTAAGATAGGCAATCAATTCTAAAGAATGCTCTAATTCAGGAGCAATAGATATTTTTCTAACTACATCTTGATGATCTTTAACAAAAGACAAATAGTTTTCAACTGTAGGTAAAATCATACATTCTTCTGGCTGAGCACCTTTATATTTTTTATTAAAGAAAGGTCCCTCCAGGTGTGTACCCAAAATCTGCGCTCCTTCTACTTGATCTTTGTAAGTTGCGATATTATCAACAGCCTTTGTAATATCATCAACTGGCATTGTCATAGTTGTTGGTAAAAAAGATGTGACACCTGTTTTCAAAGTTGCTTTTGAAATTGTATTCAAATCTTCAAAAGTCGCATACATTGTATCACTACCACCACGTCCATGCGTATGTACATCGATAAAACCAGGGCTGACATAAGCTCCTTTAGCATCAATGATTTCTTCTTCTGTTGGCTGACGGTCACTTATTTCAATAATTTTATCACCATCAATAAATACATTTTTTTCTACAATTTCATCATGTAGAATCACTTTCCCGTTTACAATACATTTTTTCATCTTATACGTCCTCCTTCCTTTATTATATGCTTATTATGAATATTCTTCAAATAAAAAAGATTTCTAATCGTTAGAAATCTTTTTTTGGTCATGTAATTCTTCAATAATGCTTTCAATTTTATTTCCATATTCTAAAGATGTATCCATGACAAATTGAAGTTCAGGACATTTACGAATAGTTAAACGTTTAGCTAGTAAACTGCGAATAAAGCCTTTAGAATGCTGTAGAGCTTCCATTCTCTTTTGAGGATTTATAATCAAAAAAGATACATAAACTTTCGCAATAGATAAGTCATTTGTAACTTCAACACCAGTAATTGTACAAAAACCAACAGCTGGATCCTTAACTTCCATTTGAATAATATCAGAAAGTTCTCTTTGAATAATATTATTAATTTTTTCTTTTTTTAACACCATAAAAAATTAACGCCTACTTTCTTTCTACTTCTTCCATAATGAAACCTTCAATAATATCTCCTTCTTTAATATCATTGTAGTTTTCAATTGTCATACCACATTCATAACCAGTTGATACTTCTTTAGCATCATCTTTAAAACGTTTTAAAGAAGCTAGTTTTCCTTCATAAATCACAACACCTTGACGAATCAAGCGAATTCCACAATCACGACGAATATAACCATCAGTCACATAAGATCCAGCAATATTTCCTACTTTAGATACTTTAATAACTTGTCTGATTTCTGCCTGACCAGTGACAACTTCTTCTAATTCAGGAGCCAGCATACCTCGCATTGCTGCTTCAATTTCTTCAACCATCTTATAGATAATATTGTGTAGTCTGATTTCTACACCTTCTTCTTCAGCCTTACGTCTGACATTAGCATCTGGACGTACATTAAATCCATAAATAATAGCTTTTGAAGCACTTGCTAATAAGACATCTGATTCACTGATTGCCCCCACTGTTGAACGAATAACATTCACTCGGACACCATCAATGTCAATTTTTTCTAATGAGCCTTTAACAGCTTCAGCTGTTCCATTCACATCAGCTTTAACAATAATATTCAGATGAGCTACTTGACCTTCTTTGATTTGGTTAAATAAATCATCTAAGCTCATAGCTGAGCTGACACCACGATCTTGTTCCTGTTTTGCTTTTTGTCTTTCTTCTCCAACATGACGAGCCATTTTTTCTGTTTCAAATGCCATGAATTTATCACCTGCAACAGGGACATCATTTAAACCTGTAATTTCAACAGGTGTAGATGGCCCAGCTTCTTTCAATTCTTTTCCATGATCACCTAACATTTGACGCACACGTCCAAAAGCTGTTCCTACTACAATAGGATCTCCTGCTCTCAAAGTTCCATTTTGAACAAGCAATGTTGCAACAGGTCCACGCCCCTTATCCAAACGTCCTTCTACAACGCTACCATAAGCATAACGTTTAGGATTAGCTTTTAAATCTGCAAGTTCAGCGACAACAGTCAATGTTTCCAATAATTCTTCAATACCAATTCCCTTTTTAGCTGAAATGTTACAATAAACAGTATCTCCACCCCATTCTTCAGGCATCAGTCCTAGTTCACTCATTTCACCTTTAATACGTTCAGGATCAGCACCTTCTTTATCAATTTTATTAATGGCAACAACAATTGGAACCCCAGCAGCCAAGGCATGGTCTACAGCTTCTTTTGTTTGTGGCATCACACCATCATCAGCAGCGACAACAATGATAACAATATCTGTTAACTGTGCTCCTCGAGCACGCATAGCTGTAAAAGCTTCATGACCAGGTGTATCTAAGAAAGTAATCTTCTTACCACCCACTTCAACTTGATAAGCACCGATATGTTGAGTAATACCACCAAACTCACCTTCAGCAACTCTTGATTTTCGAATATAATCAAGCAATGTTGTTTTTCCATGATCGACATGTCCCATAATTGTGACAACTGGTGGTCTACCAACTAAGTCAGCCTCATCATCAATGATTTCAATATCTTCAAAATTAATTTCGCTGACTACAACTTTCTTTTTGGCTTCATACCCATATTCAAGGCAAATCAATTCAACTTGCTCATCAGTCAATGATGAATTGATTGTTACCATAGTTCCAAGCATGAATAAGACTTTAATAACATTAGCTGGTGTCTGTCCAATCATTTCAGCCAATTCACCAACAGTAATTCCATCTTCATACTCAACAATTCCATCACCTAATTTCTTTTCTTCCTTTTTTTGAGGAATATTAGAAATTAATTTTTTCTTATGCTGATTTCCTTTCTTTTTTGCAGATGTATTCTTTTTTGCCATAATATCAACCTCCTCATTTTGATTTGATTTTATTTGCAAAACCTTTATCCAATATACCTAAAGCCACACGATTATCTTTACCAATGGCTCTTGAAATTTCCTCAATCGTTCCATCAATCTGATAATCCACATGATAATAAGTACATTTATCAATGTATCTTTTTTTTGTATTCTCACTGGCATCTTGGGCAATTAAGACAAAATAAGCTTTTTGACTACGAATAGACTTCATTAAAATATCACCCGTCGCTATTTTTCTGGCACGCATTGCCAGTCCTAATAAAGATGCCTTATTTTTATCCAACATATTTTTTCAATTCGTCATAAATACTATCTGGAATATCAACTTCCAGAGATTTCTTTAAAACGCCTTTCTTTTGAGCTAATTCAATGGCTTCTAAACTTCTTTTTAAATAAGCCCCTCTACCATTCATTTTACCAGTAGGGTCAACAAAAACTTCTCCCTCTTTATTTCTAACAACACGAATTAATTCTTTTTTAGGAAGTTGTTCATGTGTTGCGACACATTTTCTTAAAGGTATTTTTCGCATTCAAAATCACCCCTATTTTTCATCATAATATTTATCAAATTCATCATAATCAATATCTTCGTCATATTTTGGATCATAATCATAATCTTCATAGTCATCGTCATAATCATCATAATCATCAAATGTTTCCTCATCAAGACTATCGTCTTCTACCATATCATCTTCTTGAAGGTCAGGAACTTCTTGTTCAACTTCATTTTCAAAAGTTTCTTCTTCAAAAATTTCTTCTTCAACATTATCTTGCTCTACAACATCATCCTGTTTTGTCATTTCTGCTTCAAATGATTTTTCAAATTCTGCATCAGTTCCATAAACAATACCTTCACTTGCTGCTTCGCTGACTGATTTAATATCAATTTTCCATCCTGTTAAACGCACAGCCAAACGTGCATTTTGACCTCTTTTACCAATAGCTAATGATAACTGATTGTCTGGCACAATAACCAATGCACTATGATCATCTTCATGAATTTCAACATGGACAACATCAGATGGTGAAAGCGCATGTGAAATATAAACAACAGGATCTTCACTCCATTCAATGATATCCACCATTTCACCATTCAGTTCATTCACAACATTACGAACACGTGCTCCTTTTGGTCCAACGCAGGCACCAATTGGATCAATATTTTCCTGGCTTGTATAAACAGCAATTTTACTACGATCTCCAGCTTCACGTGATACTGATTTGATTTCTACAGTCCCATCATAAATTTCTGGAACTTCCATTTCAAACAATCTTTTTACTAATCCTGGTTCCGTTCTTGAGACACCAATATGTGTACCTTTTGTATTACGTTCTACATCACTGACATAAACTTTAATACGTTGCCCTTCATAAATCTTTTCACCTGGAATTTGTTGTTTTAAAGGTAATAGAGCACCCGTTCTACCAATGTTAATAATCGCAAAACGTTCTTCTACACGATCAACAGTTCCATTAATAATATCATCTTTTTTATCAATATATTCATTATATAATGTTTCTTTTTCAGCTTCTCTGATTTTTTGTTTTAAAAGCTGTTTTGTTTGAATTGCTGCTAAACGCCCGAAGACTTCAGGATCAACTTCAGTAACAACATCATCACCTATTTGATATTTAGGATTAATCATTTGTGCTTCTTCTAAAGACAATTCATAATCTTCGTCATTTACATCATCAACAACATGTTTAATCTCATATAAACGAATTTTTCCAGTGATTTCATTAATTTCCACACGAATAATAGATTCAGGTCCCCCATAATTCTTTTTATATGATTTTTCTAGTGCTTCTTTTAAAGCATCAAGAACAACTTCTTTCTTGATTCCTTTTTCACTTTCTAATAAATCAAGTGCCTGAATAAATTTTTTACTAGCCATTTTTTATGATCCTCCTTAAAATTGAACAGCTAACCTTATAAATGCTATATCATTGTAATCAATAATACATTTTTTCTTTATATTTTTTACCAAATATTGCAATTCAATGCGTGTATCTTCCACATTTAGAATTGTTCCATAAACATCATTCATTCCGGCTGTTGGATTCTTAAATTGAATATATACATATTCACCTACAGATTCCTGCACCTTTTGTAATGTTTTTAAAGGTTTTTCAGCACCAGGTGAAGATACTTCCAAATAATATTCATCAGCGATCAAATCTTCCTGATCTAACATCTCACTAATAGCTTCACTGACAGCCACACACGTATCCATATCTAGATGCCCATTATTTTTTTCAATAAAAATACGTAAGTACCATTCATTTTTTTCTTTGACATATTCGATGTCATCAAGATAAACATCATGTTCATCCAGTATAGGTTGAATAAGTTGCGTTATTTTTTCTAACATATAATCCTCCGTCTACAAATATAAACGAGAGGGTTCCCCCTCTCGTAAATCACTGATTACTTTTATAATATAACATAATCAATTACAAAAAACAATGCTTTCATCATTATTTTTTACCATAAATCAAATAATGATAATTGATTTTCTTCTGACATATTTTCAAAAGCGCCAAGCTTTGTTAAAAAATCAATTTGATTATTTGTTAATTTTGTACGTTTCATCACGTCTTCTTTGGATAAAAACTTATTGTGCTGACGTGCTTCAACGACACTATCACCAACCGATGTTCCTAGCCCATCAATAGAAACAAATGGTGGCAACAAAGCTGTATCATCATCTGGATCCATTATAAAATTTTGTGAATCTGATTTTTCCAAAGAAATATTACTGAAATGGTAACCACGTTCAAACATCTCTAAAGCAATTTCAAAAACAGAAATCAAAGCTTCTTCTTTATTAGAAATCTTGATACCATTTTGTTTGTCATTCAAAATACTTTGATATTTATGATACACTGCATCGCGTCCTTGAATCATCGTTTCGATGTCATAGGCATCACAACGTGTTGTAAAATAAACCGCATAGTATTCTCTAGGATAATACAGTTTCCACCAGGCTACACGAACAGCACTTAAAACATAGGCTGCTGCATGAGCTTTAGGGAACATATATTTAATCTTCTTACATGATTCAATATACCATGTTGGGACATCATGTTGTCGCATCAATTCTTCATATTTCTTTTCCGGAAAGACAACTGGCGATTTCCCTTTACGAACACATTCCATAATATCAAAGGCATCTTTATTTGGTAAACCTTTTTCAATTAAATAGACCATGATATCATCTCGACATCCAATAACTTCTTTTAATGTACATGTGCCTGAGCTAATTAAAGTTTCTGCATTTCCTAAATAAACATCTGTTCCATGTGAAAGTCCTGATAAAATAACGAGATCACTGAATGATGTTGGATGCGTCTGTTCCAGCATTCCACGCACAAACTTTGTTCCAAATTCCGGTAATCCTAAAGCGCCTGTCTTACAATTCAAAAAACTCAAATCAATACCTAATGCATCTGTGGAATTAAATAAACTCATGACCTTAGGATCATTGGTTGGAATATCCTTAGGATTAACACCTGTTAAATCCTGTAACATTCTAATCACTGTTGGATCAACATGACCTAGAATATCAAATTTCAAAACATTGTCATGAATAGCATGGAAATCAAAGTGTGTTGTTCTCCATTCAGCAGTTAAATCATCTGCGGGATACTGATAAGGTGTAAAATCAAAGACATCCATATTTTCTGGGATAACAATAATACCTCCAGGATGCTGTCCAGTTGTACGTTTCACGCCTGTACATCCTTTGGCTATTCTTTCTAACTCTGCTTGACGCATCGTATTTTCTTTTCCCATTAATTCAGCATACCCTTTAGCATAACCATAAGCCGTTTTTTCTGCCACTGTTGAAATTGTTCCAGCACGATAAACGTGGCTCTCTCCAAAAATTTCTTTTGTATAGGCATGAGCAGTAGGCTGATAATCCCCAGAAAAGTTTAAATCAATATCTGGTACTTTATCAGCATTAAAACCTAAGAATGTTTCAAATGGAATATTATGTCCATCTCCTTTTAAAGGATGACCACATTTTGGACACGTTTTATTTGGTAAATCATACCCATTTGCAATATAGCCTTCTGGTAAAAACTCATTATATTGACAATGTGGACAATAATAATGTGGTGGCAATGGATTTACTTCAGATATATTAGCCATTGTTGCAACAAAAGAAGACCCTACTGATCCTCGGCTTCCAACCAGATAACCAGCTTCATTTGATTTCTTAACCAATTTATGAGCAATATAATAAATTACGCCAAACCCATGTTTAATAATATTATCCAATTCTTTTGTTAAACGCTTTTCAACAATATCTGGTAAAACTTCACCATATTGTTTATGTGCATTGTCAAAACAGAGCTGACGTAAATTTTCATCCGCATTATCAATATGAGGTGTAAACAATTTGTCATGAACAACATGGAATGTTCCATCAATCATATCAGCAATCTTGTTTGTATTTTCAACAACATATTCATATTTTTCATCTTCGCTCAAATAAGATAGACTGTCCATCATTTCTTCAGTTGTACGTAAATATTCATCTGGCGTCCATGCTGTGGGATTAGAACGATCAGTCAAAGGATGTAAAGCTCCTCCTAACCCAATTTTAGGATTACAAGTAAAAACATCTCTAAAGATTTTATCTTTTTGATCAAGGTAATGAACGTCGCCAGTCGCAACAATCATTTTTCCCATTTCTTTAGCAGTATCTACAATACGGCGTAAAATACGGATTAAATCTTCTTGTGTATCTATACGTCCACGTTCCACAAAATATTGACAGATATCTAATGGCATAATTTCAATATAATCGTAAAATGATATTGCCTGTTTTAATTCATCAAGACTTCTTGTCATAGCCAGATCAAAGATTTCCGAGTTATAACAGCCACTTCCAAATAATAGCCCTTCACGATAAAATTCAAGTCGTTCACGAGGAATACGAGATGTTTTTTCAAAATAAGTTGTGTTGGCTTCTGAAACAAGTTTAAACATGTTTTTTAATCCCGTTTTGTCTTTAGCAAGGACACACATATGTTTAGGGCGTACAATCTTATAGGCATTAGGACATTCCATAGCATTCATATCCATCACATCATAATACCCCTGCTGCATCAAATCATGCAACATCATATTAAAAACACCAGCCAAAACCTCCGCATCATAATCAGCTCGGTGAGCATCGTCCCCATCATATGGAATACGATAATGTCTTGCAACATTTCCTAAACGATACCCTTTTAAATCAGGGAGCAGTTTCCATGCCAGAGTCAATGAATCTATAGCTGTATTTTTTAATTTTGGATAACCATAACGTACAAGAATTTCATTTAAAAAACCTACATCGAATGTCGCATTATGCGCCACAATCACATCATCCTGGAAGAAATCAAGAATTTGTGGAATGAATTCTTCAATGGTTGGAGCATCTTTGACATCATCATTCGTAATATGAGTTAACTGTGTAATCTTTTGGGAAATATGTTTCTTAGGTTTAATTAAGCTTTGAATACGATCAATTTCCTGACCATTTTTCATCTTAACAGCACCAAATTCTGTAATATCATCATCCATAACAGATAAACCAGTTGTTTCCAAGTCAAAAGAAACAAATGTCAAATCTTTAAGAGACGCTTTGGCTTCATTATAAACAACAGTAAAAGCCGGATCAATCATATACATTTCTACACCATAAATCATTTTGATTTTATGTTTAAGACTGGCACTTTGCGCTTCTGGAAAAGATTGAACATTCCCATGATCTGTAACTGCTATAGCCTGATGTCCCCAATAAGCAGCTCTTTCAATATATTCAGAAATACTGCCAATTCCATCCATAGCCGACATTTTAGAATGAACATGTAACTCAACACGTTTTTTCTCAGCCTGATCCTGGCGAACTTTAGGTGAAGGAATCACTTCTACTTCACGAGCAATGATGACAGTATCTTTCATATAGGTATCGTATTCAACATTTCCTTTGACACGAACCCATTTATCTCCCTTTTTCACTTTGTTCATTTCTTCAATACTGTTACCACCCTTGTTTTCAAAACGTTTTACCACAATACTATTGGTATAATCCGTCACATACAAAGATTGAATTGTCTTTCCAGATTTAACCTTCTTAGAATCTTCTTTAAAAATATATCCCTGAATCATGACTTCTTTTACAGTATCATCAATTTCATCAATAGATATAGAAAAATAATCTTTTTTATAACTTTGATATTTAGGTTTATGTTCTTTTTTTACAACAACCTCTTTTTGTTCAAAAGTCTTCATATCAACTTGTACTTCATTTAAAGCATCCATTTCTTCTTGAATAGATTGATATGTCTGATTATTTTGATCAATGTATGCATGAAATCCAATCTGCATTCCAAACTTATTAAAATATTTATCAAAAATCTTATATAATTTTTCTAATTGTTGTAATTGTATTTCATTGACAACTTCAATACGAAGCGTATTGTCTTCAAAAGACAATAGTTCTTCCTTAATAAAATCAATTTGAGGAAAACGTTGTTTTAAACCATCAAAAATGAAAAGAGCGTATTCAATGACGTCTTTTTGGGTATACGATGATGCCCAATCAAAAAGAAACTCACATGGATAAGGAAATTCATTTTTTGCTGAAAATAATAAACGAATTTCATTTAAAGGGACAATATGCGCACAACCAATATAAAATGTATAAGAATTATCTTTATGTACAACTACACGTTCAATATACGCATGTTTCAAAGCAATCATTTCGTCTTGAAGATGTAGCTGTTTCAATAAAATAAGCATTTTATCCATCAAAATAACCTCCTATATCAAAAAGGGATTGAAATCCCTTCTATTGAAATATTCTTAAAATATCTTGATATGTGACAAAAATCATTAACAACATGACAAGTCCTAAACCACATAACTGCAAAGCGACCTTTACTTTTTCTGGCAGTTCTCGACCAATGACCTTTTCAACAATCGCAAAAATGACTTGGCAGCCATCCAATGCTGGAATTGGCAATAAATTAAAGATTCCAACATTAACCGAAAGTAAAGATAATAAATTTAAAATATAAGTAATCTGTCCTGTTTCGGTCACTTGTGATGTCACCTGATAGATACCAACTGGACCAGATAATTGCGTTACAGTTTCACCAAAACGTGTAATCAGTTGACTTAAAGCCGCAAAAATAGCCATACTCATTTCACCAATAGAAATAAATGTATATTGAATAGCTTCAGCTATATTCATAGAACGTGTCGCCTGATAAATTCCTAATTTATAAGCTTGTGAAGATTGGTCATATTTTAATGTTGCCTGTAAAGTTTCTGTTTGTCCTTGACGATCAACTTTCAATTTCACATGAATGGTATTAGCTGTTGTCTTCAATCCTTTTTGTGTCAATTGGATATCTTCAAAATTAGATACAAGAATGACTTCTCCTGTTTCATTTACGGTTAATTCTTGAATCACATCTCCAGCTTTCAGTCCAGCCTGTTGTGCCGGAGAATTTTCTATGACCTGTCCAATTTGAGCATTTTGAACAGGCAGTTGACCACTTACAGCATTCACCAAAAAAGTCACTACGATAGCTAATACAAAGTTCATGAAAACCCCTGCTAAAAAGATAATGACTTTTTGGTATGTTTTAATTCCCTTTAAAGTTCGTTCAACAGGGACATCTTTTAATTCTTCATCATCACTTTGCTCTTCACCTGCCATTGAAACAAAACCGCCAAATGGTAATGCACGAATTTCATATTCAGTTTCTTTCCCTTTTCTTGACCATATTTTAGGGCCAAAACCAATTGAAAAATGAGAACAATAAACACCAAATATTTTTGCTGCAATAAAATGTCCAAATTCATGAATGATAATAATCGTTCCTAATATTAATAAAAATACTATGACAGTAATAATTGTCTGCATCTAAATATCTCCTACTCTTTCTCGTACAAAATTTCTTGCCCATTGATCAATTTCAATAAGCTGTTCTAAAGTGGGACAATCCACCCAATGGTGTGCACGCATAGCTTCTTCAACATATTTTTCGATGTCCAAAAAAGCAATTTTTTTTGCTAAAAATAACGCATTAGCCTGCTCATTAGCACCATTTAATACACAAGGCATTGAACCACCTTTACGCCCAGCTTCATACGCTAAAGCTAAAGCACGAAAGCGATGTAAGTCAGGCTTTTTAAAATGAAGTATACCGATATCACTTAAGGATAAATGTTTACCTCCAAGCAATGGTAAACGATGAGGGTATGTTAATGCATATTGAATAGGTAAACGCATATCCGGTGTCCCTAATTGTGCAATAATGGCTGTATCTTGATATTCCACCATAGAATGAATAATACTTTCAGGATGAATTAACACTTCAATATCATCATAATCAACATCAAAGAGCCATCTCGCTTCCATCACTTCTAAACCTTTATTAAAAAGAGTTGCACTATCAATTGTAATTTTAGCTCCCATTGACCAATTAGGATGTTTTAAAGCATCTTCCACACTCACATGTTCGAGTTCACTTCTTGTTTTATCACGGAAACTCCCACCACTGGCTGTTAAAATAATTTTACGAATTTCACCATGATATTCACCATTAAGAGATTGGAAAATAGCAGAATGCTCACTATCCACTGGTAACAGTTGTACTTTATTCTCTTTGACTAATGGAATAATTAAATGACCTGCAACTACCAATGTTTCTTTGTTAGCTAAAGCAATATCTTTATGAGCCTGAATAGCTTTCATTGTTGGTACTAATCCAGCAAACCCTACAATTGCATTTAAAACAATATCAACTTGTGATAATGTGGCAATTTGAATCAATCCATCCTGCCCGCAATAGAAATGAATATCTTTGTATTTTCTTTGAAGATATTCCATATCATCCTGATTTTGTACACAAATATGTTTAGCATGAATGACAGTCATGATTTTTTCTAATAAATCAATATTTTTCCCTGCACTCATGGCCACAATTTCAAATTCACCACGATGATGTTTCACAACATCAACCGTCTGTTGACCTATCGAACCAGTCACTCCTAAAACACATATTTTTTTCATACTAAGCCACCACCATTGTTATAAAATGAAGCAAAATACCAAAAACCATTGCATTAAATAAAATCGAATCAAAACGATCCAAAATACCACCATGTCCCGGTAATAATTGAGAGAAATCCTTAACTTCAAATATTCGTTTCATACTACTAAATGTTAAATCCCCTATCTGACTTGTTATGGTTAAGACGAAACATATGAAAACAAACCATACTAACGGCATATCTATTTGAATATATGCGCCATAAAGTCCAGAAAGAACAGTCCCTAAAATGATTCCACCAATTGAACCTTCAATTGTTTTTTTAGGAGAAAGACGAGGATTTAGCTTGTGTTTTCCAAAGCACATACCAGTAAAATATGCTCCTGTATCTGTACCAAAAGTTGCTAAAGCAAGAATTAAAATATAATCAAAACCATACGTCATACGTAATTGATAAAGCATATGTAATCCCACAGCAATTAAAACACCAGCAGTAAAATAATAACTTAATCTTAAAAAATTAATACCTTCATCAAACATACTGCAAGCCATTAAGATAATCATATATAAAATCATGATTTCACTTGATACCAATAAAGACTGATCAAAGAATAATGAATAAAAAACAAATAATCCAACAATAGGATAAAGATAGAAATGAGCACGTGGACGATTACAAATAGAAAGCATCTCAAAGACGGCAATCCCTGCAACAATACCAATTAAGACTTTAAAAGCAATTCCTCCCAAAATAACACATGGTAGAATAACTGCTAAAAGTATTAATCCTGTGATAATACGTGTTTTCATTTCATGACACCTCCAAATCGTCTTTCTCTGCCTTGATACAAAGCAATCGCATGATGTAATCTCTCTTCATCAAAATCTGGCCATAGTGTATCATCAAAAACAAATTCAGCATAAGCCAGCTGCCAAAGCAGAAAATTAGAAAGACGTTTTTCACCACTGCTTCTTATCATTAAATCAACTGGTGGTAAATCTTTTGTCATTAAATGTTTTTCAAAATAATCTTCATTAATATCATCCAGTGAAATTTGTCCATGTTTATATTCTTCACAAATCATTTTCGCTGCTTCTACAATCTCGTCACGCCCACCATAAATAAAAGCAAAAGTTAAAATCAAACCTTTATTTTGTGATGTTTGTGATACAGCTTCCTCAATAATACGTCTAGTTTCAATTGGAGCCATTTCTAAATGTCCAATATAACGTATCGAAACATCATGATCCATCAATTCTTTTAAATATAATTGAAAAAACTCTTTTGGTAATTTAAAAATATATTCCACTTCACTTGCTTCTCTTTTAAAATTTTCTGTAGAAAACGCATAGACCGTCATTGCTTTGACACCTAAACGATTCGCTTCTAAAGCTAATGTACGAATTGTTTTCGTTCCTTCGTGATGACCATAGGTACGAGGCATCTTTCTTTTTTTAGCCCAACGACCATTACCATCCATTATAAAAGCAATATGTTGAGGAATATTATCCATATCTAAGTTATAATCTATTTCTCTTTTTTTCTTAAAAAACATACTGTCACCTCATAACCTTTTTGTATTATAACATAAAAGAAAGCAACATGCGAACTCTTATATAAAATATTCCATAAAAAAACTCTTGCTTTTTGCAAGAGTTAAAAGATATTAGACAGTCATTAAGTCATTTTCTTTTTCTTTTGTTAATTGATCAATAACTTTAACATATTGATCTGTTAATTTTTGAACTTTTTCCTTACCTAGTTTTACTTCATCTTCTGTTAAATCAGCTTTTTCAACATCATCATTAGCACTTCTACGAATATTACGTAAAGCCACTTTCGCTTCTTCAGCATATTTTTTAGCCTGTTTTACATATTCTTTTCTTGTTTCTTCAGTCAACGCTGGAACATTAATACGAATAATTTCACCATCATTTTGAGGTGTTAAACCAAGATTTGCTTCATAGATAGCATGTTCGATATCTTTTAAACTATTACGGTCATAAGGTTTAATAACCAATTGACGACCTTCCGCAACAGAAATACTAGCTGTCTGATTTAATGGTGTCATTTCACCCCAATAATTCACTCTTACTCTGTCAAGCATTGTTGGATTTGCACGACCAGTTCTTACAGAAGAAAGTTCATGTTTAAAAGATTCAATTGATTTTTCCATTTTTTCCTTTGTTTCTTCTAAAATAAGATCTAACATTTATCATTCCCTCCTTTCGAAATAATTGTACCTATAGATTCACCATTACATGCACGGGCAATATTTCCATCTTCCTGCATATTGAATACACAAAGATCAATACCATTATCCTTACATAATGTAATAGCTGTCTGGTCCATAATATGTAAATCTTCATTTAAAACATCTAAATAAGTGATATGATCATATTTTTTAGCATTAGGATCAACTTTTGGATCAGCAGAATAAACACCATCAACCCCATTTTTAGCCATTAAAATCACATCTGCATTCATTTCTGCAGCACGTAAAGCCGCTGTTGTATCAGTTGTAAAGAACGGACTTCCTGTCCCAGCCCCAAAAATCACAATACGATTTTTTTCTAAATGACGAACAGCTCTTCTTCTAATATACGGTTCTGCCACTTCTTTCATGTCTATAGCTGATAACAATCTTGTATCTAGTCCAATCGCTTCTAATGCATTTTGTAGAGCCATACCATTCATAACAGTCGCTAACATACCCATATAATCAGCTGCCGCTCTTTCCATACCCATGTCACTACCAGTTTTACCACGCCAGATATTTCCACCACCGCAAACAATAGCGATTTCAACACCTAAATCTTTAGCATCTTTAATTTGTCTAGCAACATCAGCAACAACTACAGGATTAATACCAAATCCCTGTTCACCAGCTAATGCTTCACCACTTAATTTTAATAAAACTCTTTTGTACTTCATATGATCTCTCCTCCACTTTACAAGAAAAGGGCACAAAAAGTGTGTCCTCTCTATAAATTTCAATTATCCTCTCATTTGAGCAGCAACTTCTTCAGCAAAGTTTTCTTCACGTTTTTCCATTCCTTCACCAACTTCAAAACGTACCATTTCTAAAACTTTTCCGTTTCCTAAGTATTGAGCTACTGTTTGATCAGAATCTTTGATGAATGCCTGATCTACTAAGCACATTTCTTTTAAGTTTTTATTTAAACGTCCTTCAATCATTTTTTCAATGATATTTTCTGGTTTTGGTTTTGCACTCTTTGCATTTTCTTCCATAGCTTGAGCTTTTAAAACAGTTCTTTCATGTTCTAAAATTTCAGCTGGAATTGCTGTTCTATCAATATATTGAGGAGCAATAGCAGCAACTTGCATAGCAACATCTTTTGCTTTCACTTCATCAATACCAGCAACTTTTACTAATGCACACATTTTTCCACCCATATGTGAATAAGCACCAAAAACTTCATCATCAGTTTTTGTCATCACAACAAATCTTCTTAAGCTTAATTTTTCACCAATTTTACCACTCTTTTCAGCAATAACTGTTCCCAAATCTTTACCTTCAACATCTAACTGTAAAGCAGCTTCAACATCTTGAGGTTTTGCATTGACAATTGTTTTTGCTGTTAAAGCAACTAATTCCTGGAATTCAGCATTTTTAGCAACGAAATCTGTTTCAGAGTTCACTTCAACGATTGCTGCAGCATTTCCATCTACAACGAATGCTGTTAATCCCTCAGCAGCAATACGATCTGCTTTTTTTGCAGCTTTTGCGATTCCTTTTTCTCTTAACCAGTCAAAAGAAGCTTCTAAATCACCATCACAAGCTTCAAGTGCCTTTTTACAATCCATCATTCCAGCACCAGTTTTTTCACGTAATTCTTTTACTAATTTTGCACTAATAGCCATTTCTTTCTCCTCCATCATTTTTTATAAAAAAAGGAAAGCATAAGCTTCCCCTCTTATTCATTATGCTTCAGTTTTTTCTTCTTTAACTTCAGCTGGTTTGCTTACTTCAGCATTTTTGTTATTTCTAGGACGTCCAGCGTTTTTATATCTAGGTCCTTTTTGTTTATTTTCTTCTACAGAAGCGACAGCATCATTCATAGATACTTCTTTATCATCTTCATCTTTTACATAAGCAACTGTTACTGGTTCACCTTTAGCTTCACATACTGCATCAGCCATAGCAGCAACAATTAATTTAACAGCTCTGATAGCATCATCATTTGCTGGGATGACGTAATCTACTTCATCAGGATCACAGTTTGTATCAACAATACCAAATACAGGAATACCTAAGATTCTTGCTTCTGCAACTGCATTGTGTTCAACTTTAGGATCAACAACAAATAAAGCATTTGGTAATCTTCTCATTTCTTTGATACCACCTAAGTTCTTTTCTAACTTAGCTTTTTCTTTCATAAGAAGAACTGCTTCTTTTTTAGTGAATAATTCTAAAGTTCCATCTTCTTCCATTTTTTCTAATTCTTTTAATCTTCTAATTCTCTTTTGAATAGTTTTAAAGTTAGTTAAAGTTCCACCTAACCAACGAGAATTTACATAGAAACTTCCAGATCTTTCTGCTTCAGTTTGAACAGCTTCTTGAGCCTGTTTTTTTGTTCCTACAAATAAAACTTTTCCACCTTTTGCAACGATATCCATTAAAGCTGCATAAGCTTCATCAATTTTGTCAGATGATTTCTTTAAATCAATGATATAGATACCATTTCTAGCTGTGAAAATATATGGAGCCATTTTTGGATTCCATCTTTTTGTCTGATGTCCAAAATGAACACCAACTTCTAATAATTTTTTCATTGAAATTACTGCCATTGTAACTTCCTCCTTTTCGTTTTTTCCTCCATTGTTTCTAACACAAACCACCTATTGGCACTCGGTTCATGAATTCACAATGTGTGTATTTTTAATACCCGTTGTATAATACCACAACATATCAAAAAAAACAAGGTCATTTCCTATTTTTTTATACTTTTTAAAAGAATTCCAACCATTTCCTTTTCATCTTTTAATTTTTCCTCAATAAGATAATAATTATGATATCCTCTTCGATAAATCAAACGTTGATGAATAATAGGTGGTCGATCATCTAAAAAAGAAGGAATTCTCCCATAATAATTTCTTAAATAGATATATATAAATCGGTAATAACAAATTAGCTGGTATAACAAATACCCTATAATAATCAATGTATTTGTCTGTAAATAAAAAAGTAACAACAAACAATAAACAAAGATAGATATTTTTAATGTTGTTAATAAAGCTTTCTTTAAATCCATAATACTTTGTAAAAGCAAGCTCATAAAACGCCCTCCATCCAATGGATAGATAGGTAATAAATTAAATGCAAATACAAACATATTCATAGTCATTAAAAATTGTTGATAAATACCAAAACTTATAATTTGTATTGCAAAATAAATGAATAGATGACTTATTGGTCCAGCAAGGACAACACACATTTCTTTCCAGATAGAACGATAATAAAAGTCTTCTAAATATAGGTAAGCACCAAATGGTAGAATCTCAATTTTTTGAATTTGAAAATGAAAATAATATGCCATCAAAAGATGACATATTTCATGTAAACATACAATCCCCAATGTTGAAAGGTACCATTTCAAATAACCACCTAACCATGCAAAAACAAAATAAAGAAGCGTTAATGGATGAATAGAAACCTTAAGATATAAGTTCTTCAAATGTTGAATAATCAATTTCCTGTTCACCTTGTGTAAAAATAATCATAACCTGATTTTCATACGTCCCCAAAATGGTTGCTTCTTCAACTTGATCATATAATCCCACAAAAACATCCTGCATATTTCCAAAAGTGACTTCCACATTATTTTCTAAAAGAACCGTCACATAGTTTCCCAGCAGATTTTGTTTTCCAACATAAATCACACGTCCTGACGCAAAATTCAAAACCTCATTTGATTGACTTTTATAATAATTATCTTTCACATGCGTGTAACTCACTGTCGTCGAAACAGTCATCGACGAATCTTGATTTTGAAAAGATAACAAATGCTGATTCAGCCACTTCGTTACTTGAGAAAATTGTAAATCATTTAAAACATAGTCTCTTATATAGTCACCATGAGGACTTACCTTTACATAGGCACATATTGCAACACCAACAAGTAAAGCAACCATCGCTTTAATCATTCCATTATAAATTTTTGTAAAATGTTGATCTGTTAATACTGGATGTCGTCGCGCCTTTCTTTTTTCTATACGTCTTTTGATGTCATCTATATCATTCACAAGTTTCACCTCATTTTAACTTATGAATGAAATTCAAAAAATATTATCCAAAAAGACGTTCTAACAATGCTTTTCTTTTATTTTTTTGAAATGGAACTTCCTGCCCCTCTAAACGTTTGACAATACGATCAAAACATCGATAAAGATTTTCTTTTTTATTCATGTAAATAGGCATCCCTTTATTATTCGCTTCAATCATATCGTGTTCATCAAAAACAATACCTATTAATGGAATAGACAAAATATCATAAGCTTCTTCCAAAGAAGGACAACGTCCTTTCAAAACATCGCTTTCATTATATTTATTCACAAGCATATGTAACTGATCTACTCCTTGTTTTAAAAGCAAACCAACAACACGATCAGCATCCCTTAAAGAAACCGTATCTAAATTAACAACAACAATCGCTTCCTGTGATAATCCACTGGCATATTGAAATCCTTTTTCTATTCCTGCCGGACTATCAATTAATATATAATCAAAATCTTTACGCAACTGTTCAACCATCTTTATCATATAATCAATATTTAAATTTTCAAAAGACAATGCTTTGCATGCAGGCAATAAATATAATGATGGCATGCGTTTATCTTTAACTAAAATTTGTTGAAGTGAACATTTATTAGAAATCACATCTTTAAGATCATAAATAACACGATTTTCCAGTCCTAACATAACATCTAAGTTTTTCAATCCAAAATCAGCATCTATTAAACATACTTTTTTATTTGTATGAGCCAAAGCATAACCCAAATTAATAGTCACACTGCTTTTGCCAACGCCACCTTTACCTGACGTAATCACAATTGTTCGACACATATTTTTCCTCCTTAGCCACAATAATCTGATTATCTTTATAATAGATGCTTGTGAGTGCAGAAGTTGTCAAATCATGTAAACATTGTTGATTTATTACAATTTGTGCCTTTTGAAAATCATGGCCATATATTTTCACATCTTCATTCATCGCAATAATGGTGCCTTTTACCATATTTAAAAAATAGACATCTTGATAACAATAAACATAACTTCCTGCATTTACTATACCTAAAAATAAAGTTTCATGATGAATAAACATTTCTTCACCATTATGTAACTGCTCTTTTTTGATTTGGACATGATGTGATTGTTCTAAAATTGTCATTCCATCAAACAAAACTCTTTCTTTTTGATTCAGCAATATCAATAATTGCTGCAATTCATCATCCGACAGTTCTCGACAACCAAAATCAAAAAAAGCTCTTGGATAATAACCCTTCTGCAAAAAAAGGGATTGATCCAAAAGCCGATCCAAATCTTCTAAAAACTGATGATAAGAACAATTCTCCTGTACTTTCATCACAAGTCTACCATTAATTCCTTTGACTTCAATATTCATTATTCCACCTCAATTTTCACTTTATTGTAAATCCAGTAAATTCCAATAGACAAAATTCCATTAAACAACAATGTTGGTATCAACTGCATCACAACAAATGAAACCATTGGATATCTCGTCATATTAGTAATCCACATTAACCAATATACAATACATTCCTGGGCGAATATTGTCAAAACACAAAATATCATAGATTCAAAAATATTTAAGGTGTCTAATTTAAAAAGATAAGAACGAACAAAGGCGATTAAACAATAAATAAGGATGTATATAGCTAAAGAATTAGCATAAACAATAGAATAATATACACTACACACTGCTGCAAAAAAATAACGTTCTGCCCCTTCCACAATCGTTCTCACAAGCAAAGCAAACATCATTAGCCCCAAACAAGACGTTATCGTTATACTTGTTTTTGTAAAATTATAGGGCAAAAAATAATGAATAGTACTATCAGCAACAAAACAAAGAAAAACTATAAAAAAGCATTTCATCAGATAACTATCTTGAACACGTTTTCTCATTGACTATTCACCCTTTGTACAACAGCCACATCGTTTAAGGAATCAAAATCCACACTTGGTGTCACATCACAAACCGATTCTGTCGCATCATCACCACTCGTATAATTTTCTACCGTACCTACCAAAATTCCCTTTGGGCTTTTTCCAGCACCACCCAAGCCACTTGTGACAACTTTAGCGTTTTTCTCAATTTTTTCTACATCACTCAATAAAGTAATAGAATATTTATGAGTATTAATATCATAGCGATTCAACAAACCATAGTATTCATCTTCTCCACTTAAAATCATAACTGGCAATTGAGATTTTGCTGTTTCACTTGATAATAATGATACCGTTGCAGAAATTTCACTTACATTGGTAATCGTTCCAATCATGCCTTGGGCATTAACTACCGCCATACCTTCCTGTACGCCAGAACTCTTACCAAGATTAATCGTTACCTGATTATTCCAGCTTTGTGCATCTCGTGCTATTACATTAGTATATTTCACTTGATATTCTGTAGGTAAATAATCAATTTCCATCATTTCTTTTAAATCATTTAATTCATTTGTGAGAACTTCATTCATAGCACTTTCTCTAGCCAGATTATCCAGTTGCTCTTTTAATTTCGCATTTTCTTCATAAACATCCTTTAAATCATTATATTCTTCAAATAAGCCTGTTACATATTGTGCTGGAGCTTTAATCATATAATACTCAAGATTTGCGATAGTATCTTTAAATATAATTTCTATTCTTGAAGCCGAACGGCTTGTCACCAATGTCACTACTGAAAATAAAACAAGGACAACTGTAACAACAACAATTCTTCTTTTTTGTTTCGTCCATTTATTGCCTTTTCTATACAAAAATATCACCTCTTGTCATTCATACATTATAATATCTCAATATAAAAAAAGCAATTCATAAAAAATCTTTTATCAAATTCCTATATTTTCACATCATTCATGATAAAAAAACAGCTGTTTAGCCTGTATACTATAAAACTGATTCCACCCCACAATAATATGATCTACTACCTCAATTGCCATCATTTCTCCTAATTTTTGAAACTGTTTTGTAAGTAAAATATCTTCCTCACTAGGCCAAGCTTCCCCACTAGGATGATTATGTATCAAGACAATTTTGGCACTATTAACAGCCACAGCTTCTTTAAAAACTTCTCTAGGCGTGACGACACTCATATTCAAAGAACCAATAAAAACAATCTTCTCTTTAATGACTTTATTTTTATTATCTAAACAAAGCAACATAAAATGTTCCTGTTTTAAAAACATTAACTGATTATGCACTCTTTCAAAAATATCTAAAGGATTTAAAAGAGATTTTTCTGCTATAGAAACATCTTTTAATCTTTTGGCAATCTCTATAATACTTAAGATTTCAATGGCTTTCGCCTGTTTAATCCCTTTTAAGGATGTTAAATCTGCATAAGTTACATTTGTCAGTTGAGCAAAACCACCAATCTCCTTTAATAGACGTTGCGATAATTGAATAACCGATTCATTTTTATGACCCGTTCTTAAAATTAAGGCTAATAATTCGACATTACTTAAATTTTCTATACCATAAGCCAAAGCTTTTTCTCGTGGATTCTCTTCAAGTGGTAGAGTTTTAATCATATGACATCACCTTTAGATAAAGAATCTAAAAGAATTTGAGTCGTTGTTGAAGAAGGCACTATATAAGTTTTCATAATCCCTTTCACTTGTGTCGCATGTTTTTCTATTTCATCTTTGTGTTCACTAATCATAGACAAGACATAATATTGATTGTTTTTCATATAAGTATAACCTTCAATGCCCATGTCTTTAAGTTCATCCAATTTTTGATTCTTGTTATCTTCCTCTTTATAAATTCCTACTTGATAAGCATATAGTGTTTTTTGTCCAAAAGAACATCCATATGTAAAAACAAGCATAAAAGCTAATGAACAGACAAATCCGATTAAAATAATTTTCCATTCATACTTCATTTTCATCACCCCTTCTATTGTATGCATTCATGCATAAAAATATGAAAGGCATGAAGCCTTTCATATCATTAATCACGCCATTCAATACTGATGAGTCTAGGTATTGAAATTCTTCCCTTTTTAGATTTGATAATCTTATAGGCTGCAGCCCCTAAAATTAAATAAAGTAACGCTGTTGCTATAAGACTTCCTCCTTGAATTTCACATTGTTGTTGTAATGTTAACTCTTTCATGTTGACCCTTCCTTTCACCAGTAGCCCCCTATTATTTATATATACATTTTTTCAGCGTTTTTCTTCTTAAAAACGAAAAAAAGTGAAATTTTTTTCAATTTCACTTTATATTTGATTCAATTTATCTTTCATTGTATTATATTTTGATTGATAATCAGCCAATTTCTTTCTTTCCTGTTCAACTTTTTGAACTGGTGCTTTAGAAACAAAATTTGGATTAGAAAGCATAGATTCACAACGTTTGATTTCACCTTCAAGTTTTTTGATTTCATCCTCCATCTTTTTCTTTTCTGCTTCTAAATCAATATAATCACCTAATTCAATAATCAACGCATTTCCGCCTTTAATCATTTCTGTTGCAACATTAGATGATGTCTCAACATTATATCCGAAACAACGTGCATGACATAATTTATATATATATGGTGAAAGATTTTCTAATAAACTTTCGAGCTGGTTATCTTGTGTCTGAATAGAATAAGCAATTTCAATGGCATTCTTTATAACATATTGTGCTCTTAGATTTCTAATTCCTTTTATAATATCAATCAGATAAACAAACTGATCTTGAATCATTTCATTATTGAAATCAACATTCACTGTAGGCCATTTTGCTATACATATAGATGGTTGTAAATGTGGTATTGATAAATAAATTTCTTCTGTCACAAAAGGCATAAATGGATGCAATAATCTGACAATTGCATTTAATACATAAACCAATGTATTTTGAGTTGCAGTTTTTTCTATTTTATCATCACTGTTTAAATGAACCTTTGATAATTCAATGTACCATGAACAGAAATCATCCCAAATAAAATTATATAATTCACTACCAACATTAACAAATTCAAACTTATCCATATTCTCATCAACAGATGTAATGACTTCGTTTAAACGATTTAAAATCCATTGATCAGCCAAATTCAAATGATCAAAAGATAAATCTTGATAAGACATATCATCATCAATATTCATTAAAACAAAGCGGGCACTATTCCATATTTTATTAATGAAATTCCATGATGCTTCCAATTTTTCTGGAATATACCTTAAATCCATTCCTGGAGCAGAATTAGTTGTTAAAAAGAAACGTAAAGTATCAGCACCATATTGTTCAATAACATCCATAGGATCAACACCATTACCTAAAGATTTAGACATCTTTCTTCCCTGTTCATCACGAATTAAACCATGAATTAAAACATTTTGAAATGGTCTTTGTCCCGTAAATTCTAATGATTGGAAAATCATACGAGAAACCCAGAAGAAGATAATATCATAACCTGTCACTAATGTGTCAGTTGGGAAATATCGTTGATAAAGTTCACTTTCAGTATTTGGCCATCCCATTGTTGAAAAAGGCCATAACGCACTAGAAAACCATGTATCTAGAACATCTTCATCCTGTTTCCAATTTTCAATATCTTGTGGTGGAACTTTACCTACATAAACTTCTCCTGTTTCTTTATGATACCATGCTGGAATCTGATGTCCCCACCATAACTGACGTGAAATGCACCAGTCTTCAATATTTTCCATCCATTGTTTGAAAGTCTTTTCAAAACGTGGTGGTACAAATGAAACTTTAGAATCTTTCATCTGATTTTCTAAAGCTGCATTTGCCAGTGGTTTCATTTTCACAAACCATTGTTTAGATAAATAAGGTTCTACAATAGCATGACTTCTTTCAGAATGTCCCACTTGATGCATGTGTTTTTCAATATGATCAACAACACCTCTTGATTCAAAGTCTCGAACCAATGCCTCACGGCATTCAAAACGATCCATTCCTTGATAAGGTCCACATAATTCATTCATTGTGCCATCATCATTCATACATTTAGGCATCGCTAAATGATATTTTTTAGCCAAAGCAAAATCATTAGGATCATGAGCAGGTGTACATTTCATAACCGCCGTTCCAAAACTCATATCAATGTAGCTATCAGCCATAATTGGTAAAGCTTCCCCATTAGCTGGGTTAATCGCATGTTTTCCAACAAGATGCTGATATCTTGTATCATCAGGATGAACAAAGATAGCCTGATCAGCAAACATTGTTTCTGGACGCGTTGTCGCAATAATGAGTTTTTCACCAGTTTCTACAACTTCATAATTGAAATAATACATATGTCCTTCAATTTCTTTATGAATAACTTCAATATTAGATAAAGCTGTACGTTGTACTGGATCCCAGTTAATAATACGTTCTCCTTGATAAATATACCCTTTTTCATAAAGCGTCACAAAAACAGTTTTTACTGCTTCACTTAATCCTTCATCCAAAGTAAAACGTTCTTTTGTATAATCTAGAGAAAGACCTAATTTTTCCCATTGACTACGAATAATAGAGGCATACTCTTCTTTCCATGACCATGCTTTTTCAAGAAATTTTTCACGTCCCAAGTCATAACGAGAAATACCTTCTTCTCTCAAACGTGCTTCTACTTTAGCCTGCGTCGCAATTCCTGCGTGGTCCATCCCAGGTAACCACAACGCATCATAACCTTGCATTCTTTTATAACGAATAATCATATCTTGCAAAGTCGTATCCCAGGCATGACCTAAATGAAGTTTACCAGTTACATTTGGTGGTGGTATAACAATACTATAAGGTTTTTTAGAAGTATCTCCAGCTTCAAAATAATGATGATCTAACCAGTTACGATATTTACCTTCTTCAACTGCTTTATGATCATATTTCGTCGCTAATTCTTTCTTCATTATCTTCAACTCCCTTGTTTAAATTCTCTTCAGGTATTTCATAATCATAGAAATCTTCCTTATGTTCTAAAATATACTGCGTCAATTTTTCATTTAAATTTGTTGTACTCACAAGTGTTATAAACTCATTTGTAAAATCCGTAAAATTATAACGTGAGTAATCTCCCATTTCTGGATCATCTTCATCATCATCTTCATCATTTTCAATAATTTCAGCAAAACGTCTCGCTGCTTTCATCAAATCTGCTAGTTCATGTGACCCTACTGTTTCAAAAATGTCGACGACCATTGGAACGAATGGTTGACTAGCAGGGCTTAAAAAGAAACTATGTAATGATGCATTACGCCCTTCTAGTGATGTTGTTATCATATAGATTCCGTAAACTATTTTTTCACTATCATTCATTTTTTCAAAATAATGTTCAAAATCATCATTCTCTTTTCGCATACAATGGAATAATGCTGCTGCGGTAATTTCTTCTCTAGGGCACACATCTAAAGAGCCAGGTCTGAGATAAGAATACTTTTCTTTCTTTTCCTCATATTCAAGTAAAGCTTTTTGACGTTGTGCTTTCCCTTCATTGACTCTTTTCATAAAGAAATAACCTAAAAAAATCAATGCTGCAATAAATAATCCCCATACAATATAATTAGCCATTTTTCTCCTCCTTTAATAAAAAAGAACATTCGCATAAGGACGAATGTTCGTGGTACCACCTTAATTTATATACTGACCGTATACCTCAAAACTTTAACGCAGTTTTACGTGTTAACCTACTCCTCTTTCAGAAAACAGACTCCAAGGCTACCTTCCATTTTTTCTCCTATCTCTTTCCACCAACCAGAGATTCTCTATAAGAATACAAAATGTACTCCTCCTTATCAACGTCTACTACATTTTAACAAACCTCATTATCAAAGTCAATTATAACCATGCAATAAAATCGGTATACTAGATAATTTATATGAAAATTCCCTGCATTTCATCACAGAGTATTTTTTACTCATAAATATATTGTTTCATAAATGATTCATTACGTTCAATGAGTTTAAAGATAATTGCTCCAACTATTAATACAGCAAATTCACCAGCAAAAACATAGAAAGCATTAATCATAAACGGTAAAGATAATGCTAAATAAAGTTCTAAACCTATAATCAATCCATTAACCAGGGCACCAATAACAGCACCAATAAACAAATTTTTTACCACATACATGCCTAAGCAAGCAAGTAAAGTTGCTAATGTTCCAAAACAAATGTCATACATCCCCATAGGTGAGGCCAAATTAGCTAACAGACATCCTATTGTTAAACCCGGAATCAATTTCTTGTTATAACAAGCCAGTAAAACAATAATTTCTGTTATTCGCATTTGAATTGCACCATAGGCAATTGGTGAAATTAAAATTGTTAATACTGCATAAACAGCAGCAATCATAGCATTCATTGCTAACAATTGTACCTTTTTGTTATTCATTTTTCATCCTCCTCTTCTAAAGTACAGTTAGAAGCCAGATAAAATAAAAAATGGCTAAGCCATTTTATTTTATCCTTAGTTTTTTATACTGGGTTTGGCTCTCGAACCAGTGTTATAAAACGTTGTTATTATACATAAAGATAAAATAAAAAGCAAGGCATTATTTTTCAAGTCACATGAAAATCCAATCCAAATATGATAATGTCTTCATATACAAAATTCTGTTAAGATATAATCTTATATTTATAGAGTTTATATGTATTACAAAAAAGTTCAACTGAGAATAAATGAAAAATGATCATAAAAACATAGTGTTAAAATTATCAATAGATTAATTATCAAATATAAAAAATTTATTCTACCTATCATTTATCCTAAAAGAACATTTCATTCTTTTTATTACTTTCATAGTCAAAAGCACCGTCATGACGGTGCTGGAATCTAAAAAAATTAAGATATTTTCAATTTAATTGTGCAATAAAATGATGAACAGAATCCAAATAATATAATAAACGAGATAGTTTGATAATATTATCAATCTCATCATGGTTTAATTGAATAATAGGAACGATATTCATTAAACAACAAAGTAAAAGTTTTTCTTCTTTTCTCAATTCAAATTTTTTGAGATAAGATTGACTTAAACAATCTAAATCAAATAAAATATCCGGTATTTTTTGATACATATCAAATATATCGTAAATAGGTAAATCCATTTCTAAATAATCCAATGAAATGAAACATTTCTTTTTCAATGAAATATGCTGATAATCAAAATTTTTATAAGTCAAACATATACGCACATAATGACATTCTTGAATACAATTCATATATTGTGATAAATATTGTTTAGCGAGAGCTAAAGCATTATATATACGATAATAATTCATAACCAGCATCCATTGACTTGGTGAGCGATAGACTTCATTTTCATAACTTTCTATCATTTTTTGATAGTACTGTAAACGTTCATGAACAACTTTTAATACATCTTGTTCAAGTGTATGAAAATATTGCTGATTTACCTTCATATCATAAAAACTATGTTCATGTAAGTAAGCAAGCGTTTTAAAATAAAATTGAATCTTCATCTCCTTAAGATGTTGTGAACCCGTTTCAATAAAAGGCATCAAATAAAGATATTGATGTTGATACATCGTTAAATATTCATGATGAAGATTAGGTATAATATGAACAAAACATGATAGATTTAATGTTTCCACTAAATCATACATGTTTTGTAGAGATTTTTGAGATGTGATCTTTGCTACAAAATAACCTTCATGGCATTTCAACTTATAAACATGGCTGCTCAATTTGATTTCACCAATAACATGAAGATTATAATTTTTCAAAATAACATCTTTCATATAACAAAAGGTATAATCACAATGGTTCCTGATGTTAAAGAACGTTCATGATTATAAGATTTTAAAGCATATTCATCTACTTGATAATGTTTGGCAATTGTTTCATAACTATCACCATCTTGAACAACATAAAAATAATATGTTCCTAAATCTTCTTGATCATCTTCATTTAAAACTGGTACTTCTTCTGGCTTTTCTGGAATTGCTGATTCATCTATCGATGAATCTTGTTGTTCTACAACATCTATAATTTTTTCTTCTTCTCTCAATAATTTTTCTATTTCTTCTGCTGAATCTAGTTGATTTACTTGTTCAACAGTATCTATAACACGATCTTCATCATCAAGAACACCATAGACATAAGCTTGAATAACAAGTGATAGATTACCCTCAATCAAATGATAATCAAAATCCTCAACTTTCACATGAAAATCTCTTTTATCTGTGATTTTTTCAAATAAAGCAAAGATATCCAAATCTATTGTTTCATGGAACTGATGCTTTTTTTGACTATCTTTATATTCCCCATTAATCATAATACTGCCAATCGCGCGCATCCCATCAGTTTCCATTTTATAACGAATAGATTCATCAACAGATATAGAAATTAACTCACTTAATTGATGATTTAAATCAACCTTTTTCTTAAAAAATATTTTCTGCATACAATCCCTCCTAACTAACTGTATGCTGTTATTCATGGAATATGAATACAAACGAAATAAAAAAGTAGACTTTAATGTCTACTTCTTCTTTTGAATAAGCTCTACTGCTTGTTTTAAAACAGATTTACCATTCATCATTCCATAATCTTTCATATCTATATGAGCAACAGGCACACCTGGAGCTTCTGATTCAATCTTACGTTGAGCGTAACGAACTTGTGGTCCTAGTAAAATGACATCTGCTTTTTCAGCATTAGCTTTCACTTCATTTGCGCCAACAGCCCATATATCAGCTTTAATACCTTGTTCCTCAGCTGCTTTAATCATTTTTTCTACAAGTAAACTTGTAGACATACCAGAAGCACAACATAACATAATATGTATCATTTTTTTCCCTCCTCGTAGTTATTATACATAAAATTTTATTATTTGTTAAGGGGTGGTTTGATTTAAGCAATCAAAGTTCCCTTCATTCATTATATGTCTTCATTCATTCCATCTTGACCATAACAAAGCTGAAAAATATCCTGCCACAATTCATCAATTCCAACTTTGCTCAAACTAGAGAAACGTACAAACATATCACCTTTTTGAAAATCTAAAGTTTCTTTTATGCGTTTTTCATTTTTCTTTAAATCATTGCGTTTCAACTTATCTTCTTTTGTAGCAACAACGATGACTGGTATTTGATAATATTTAGCATATTGATACATTTGAATATCATCATGAGTTGGTTTATGTCGATAATCAACAATGAGAATCAAACCTCTTAATAATTCTCGATCTCTCAAATATGTATCAATCATATCAGCAAAACTTTCCTTTATCGCATCACTTACCTTCGCATAACCATAACCAGGTACATCTACAAGACAAATTTCATCATTAATATTAAAAAAATTTAATGTGCGTGTTTTTCCAGGTGTTCCAGATACTTTCGCAAGTTTTTGATGATTTGTAAGAGTATTAATTAAACTCGATTTTCCAACATTACTACGCCCAGCCAGACAAATTTCAGGCAAATCATGATCAGGCCACTGTGATTTCCACGCAGCGCAAAGCAAAAACTGTGCTTTATTTACCTTATACATAGTCTTCTCCTTTCTAAAAAAGCTGCTGACTAAGCAGCAGCTCCATTATTTCACTAAAGCATTTTCTAAAACAGTATCAATGTTGTCTGCTAATATAATATTTAAATCTTTTTGAACAGACTGAGGAATATCATCAATATCTTTTTCGTTATCTTTAGGAATAATAATTGTACGAATACCACTACGATGTGCTGAAATAGATTTTTCCTTCAAACCTCCAATAGGAAGTACTTGACCTCTTAATGTAATTTCACCCGTCATAGCAACATCATCTCGAACCGGACGATTACTGAAAGCTGATAAAATCGCAGTTGTCAATGTCACACCAGCACTAGGACCATCTTTTTTCACAGCTCCTTCTGGAACATGAATATGAATATCCTGTTTATCAAATTCAATATTTTCTAATCCATATTTTTGAGAATTAGCTTTCATATAATCTAAAGCAATAGATGCTGATTCTTTCATCACATCACCTAACTGACCAGTAATAATGAATTTTCCACTACCTGCAAAGTGATTCACTTCAATTGGTAAGATATCTCCACCATATTGTGTGTATGCCATTCCAGTGACCACACCAACTTGTGGTTTATCAAGTTTCTTTGTATGTTCAAACGGTGCTTTTCCAAGATATTCTGTTAAATCTTCACTATTTAAAGATAATACCAGAGATTGATCTTTAAGTATTTTTAAAACAGATTTACGACAGATTTTCGCAATTAATCTTTCTAACTGTCTGACTCCTGCTTCACGTGTGTAATGACGAATAACATACATCAATGCTTCATCACTGACGTGTAACTGTTCTGGTTTTAAACCATGGATTGCTAATTCTTTTTTTAGTAAATGTCTTTTCGCGATTTCTAATTTTTCCTGTTCTGTATAAGAAGAAATTTCAATGATTTCTAATCTATCTCTTAATGGTTCAGGAATACTTCCTAAATCATTTGCTGTGGCAATAAATAATACTTTTGATAAATCATAAGGTTCTTCTAAATAGTTATCAGAGAAAAATTGGTTTTGTTCAGGATCAAGAACTTCCAACATTGCACTCGTTGGATCACCCTTATAATCACTAGACATCTTATCAATTTCATCTAATAGAAAGACCGGATTAATAACACCCGCTTTTTTCATACCTTGAATAATTCTTCCTGGCATAGAACCTAAATAAGTTCTACGATGTCCTCTAATTTCAGCTTCATCTCTTACACCGCCTAAAGAAGCTTTTACAAATTTTCTTCCTAAAGCTCTGGCAATAGATTTAGAAATAGAAGTTTTACCAACACCTGGTGGACCAACTAAACAAATAATTGGAGCATTTAAAGACTGTGTCATTTGTTTAACAGCTAAATGTTCAACAATTCTTTCCTTTGGTTTTTCTAATCCAAAATGATCTTCATTAAGAATTCTTTCCACTTCATTAATATCTTGTGTATCTTCTGTTTCTTGATACCATGGTGTTTTCATAACCCAATCAATATAAGTTCTGACAACATTTGCTTCTGAAGAAGCAGGTGGCATCATATCATAACGTTTTAATTCTTCTTCAATCTTATCTTTGATATGTTGAGGATAAGGCTGATTTTGAATTTCTTCACGAATATAATCTGTATCATCTTCTTTACTTGGTGTATCCCCAAGTTCTTCTTTAATAGCACGAAGTTTTTCTCTTAAGTAATATTCTCTTTGATTTTCATCAATACTTTCTTTGACCTTGATATTAATTTTTTCTTCAATCTCGTTAATTGTTTTTTCTTCTTCCATACTAGAAAGCACTAACAATAAACGTTTGTTGATATCACATTCAGATAAAATCTGTTGTTTTGTCTTTAATTCAACATTAATATATTGACCAATCGTATCAGCCAAAGCACTGGCACTCATTCCTTGAGATAAACTTGCAAAGACTTCACGTGGAAAGACCTGAAGATTTTTATGCATTGTCTGCATTTGATCAGTAATTTTTCTAACCAAAGCAATTTCTTCAGCACGATCACCATGAATATCTTCAAGATATCTTGTCTTCGCAAAAAGACAACCATCTCTTTCTTCAAGATTTAAGATTTCAACTCTTTTTTGACCTTCAACAGTCAATTTAATTGTTCCATGATTATCTCTTTTAATTCTTCTTTTAATCTTACATAATGTTCCATAATGATAAACATGATCAAAATCTGTATTTTCGTCAAGTGGATTTTTCTGAGAAATAAAGACTACATTTTCATCAAATTCATTCACACTTAATTCAATTGCTTTCAGACTAAAACTTCTTCCAACATCTAAAGAAATTTCATGAGATGGAAAAACAACCATCCCTCTGGTACAAATGACGGGTAAATCAACGACAATATCTAATTCATCCATAATTCATGACCTCCTTTGTATCTTCATTATTATATAGAATAATAACTCACTTGTCTATTCATATGTCTTAATAAAACAAGACGCTTGAAGCGTCTTATTTTACATTATCTTTAATCAATTGAACAGCTTTACGAGTTGCTAAATCATTTTTAATTTGTCCCAACTGTCCTTCAAAAAGTTTTTTCACTTCATCGAATTCTCTACCATAATAAGTAGCAATTTCTTTTACTTCTTCATCAACTTCATCATCGCTGACTTCGATATTTTCTGCTTTAACGATTTCAGATAAAATCAAATTAAATTTCACACGCTTTTCAGCTTGTTCTCTCATTTCATCTTTCATATCATCAAGTGTTTTTCCAGTTAATTGTTGGAATAAATCCATTGTTAAACCTTGTTGAGATAAATTTTGTTCAACTTCTCTTAACATCAAATCAATTTCAGATTCAATCATCGCATCAGGAACTTCAAGTGGTGTATTTTCAATAACAGCATTGAAAATATCATCACTGAATTTAGCTTCAGCTTCATTTTGTTTTCTATTTTTGATTTGTTCTTTTGTATAAGTTTCAAGATCAGCTAATGTTTCAACACCATCAATATTAACATCTTTTGCTAATTCATCATCAATTTCTGGTAAAACTTTAGATTTAATCTCATGAACTTTTACTTTAAAAGTTGCTTTTTGTCCAGCTAAATCAGCCATTTGATAATTTTCTGGGAAAGTCACTTCGATTTCTTTTTCTTCACCAATTCCCATTCCAATTAATTGTTCTTCAAAACCAGGAATGAAAGATCCTGAACCAATTTCTAGTGGATGATTTTCACCTTTTCCACCTTCAAAAGCTACACCATCTTTAAATCCTTCAAAATCGATTACAGCAGTATCACCGTTTTCTACTTGACCTTCTTCTTTAATTACTAATTCAGCAAATTGATTTTGATAATTCTTTAATTCAGCTTCAATTTCTTTCTTTGTAACTTTCACTTGAGTCTTTTTTACTTCTAATCCTTTATACTGCCCTAATTTCACTTCTGGTGCAACTGGTGCAGTGACTGTTAATTTAAGTACTTCTTCTGAGATTTCATCAATTTTAACTTCAGGTTGTCCTACTGGATGAATATCATTATCCAATAAAATACCTGAATAGTTTTGTTGTAAAATCATGTCAGTAGCTTCTTCTAAAATAGCTCCTTTACCAAGTCTGGCTTTAATCATTTGTTTAGGTACATGCCCTTTTCTAAAACCATCCATCTTGACATTTTTAGCTAATTTGTCTAAAGCTTTTTCTTGTGCTTTTTTCCATTCTTCAGTTGTGAAAGTTACTTTAACTTCCATCATTGATTTTTCAAGTTTATTACAAACTGTTTCCATTTATACTTCCTCCATTATTTCAACACGCTTATTATACATGAAACAATCTTATAATGCAACTCTTTTTAACACTCAACTTGTTTGAGTGCTAAAATTTGTTCTTCGATTGCTTCTAAATCACAATAATATAAAATCTCTAATTCTGACAAGTCAACATCTATTGAAAGCAATGTCGCAACATAATAATGTATAGCAGCCGCCCAGACATTGAAATCCATCTCATCGATTTCCTGTGGATAGAATGAATACAATAGATATTCCAGATATTCTTGACATTGTTCAAAAAGTGATGGGTTTTCACTTTCCAAAGCATTTTCTAAATATTTCAAAATACCTTGATAGGCAAATTGTTCTAAAACCAGTGGCATATAACTTGGGTTGAAAGAATAATGTTGACCAAACTTCTCTACTTCCATTTCTTCATCAACCTGTTGATCAATCATGATTTCAATCAACAATGTTTTTGCAAAGAAATGTTTATGAGGGTCAATAAGATATTCCCTTATCGTTGGAATCAGCATACGCACATTTAATTGCTGTAACTGGTCAATAGCCATATATAACAAATCTTCATTACAATCTTTTTTATTTAATAACTGTTCAATTTCTTCTACAGAAAAGATTTGATTTTGACTTTCCACTTCATATCTTGCTTCTTTCTTTTCTAGCAAAAGTTCATCATAAGCCGTATTAAATAAGTTTTCATATTGATAAGGAATATAAGGCATAGATAATTCTTCAATGAGAAGATCAATTGCTTCTTCATAATATCCTAATTCCTTTAATGCCATGATATACATTGATACCACATCATAATAAGTCTCTTTTGCTAAGGATTTCGCATGGATACCTTCTACCCTGGCCTTTTCATATTCACCAAGTCCAATAAAGCACACAAGTCTTAAATATCTTGTTTTTTCATCATTCATATCACGAAGATGATCTAAGGCTTGAAGATATTCACCATTTTCAATCAATTCTTCAATCATTTTTATCACCCCTTTGACTTGTACGTGATATTCTATCAAAGTTCTTGTATTTAATCAAACCATTTTTACTTGTTTTGTTTTATTTTCTCTAAAAAACTGTTATACATTAACATGCATAACAGTTTTCTTTTATTCATCACCAAAGCAAACACCAATTGCTTTAGCAGCACGAACCAATTCACCATCAGGATCAACACGTTTTTGTTTACCAAATTTAGCATCACCAATAACTTCTTCCAAAGACGTATAATCCATTTGTTCACCATGAAGTGTTACAACATTACCAAACAATCCCTCATCAATCAATTCACATGCTTTGACACCAAAACGAATAGATAAAATTCTATCATACGGACTAATATCCCCACCACGAATAATATGTCCTGGATTGACAGAACGAACTTCATGATTAGGAATCACCTTTTCCAAATCATCAGCAACTTTTGCTGCCAGACCACTATAGCGAACTGGATCAGGAGAATCTTCTACAATTTTACCAATAACTTTTGTTCCATCAGCATATTTAGCACCTTCAGCAACAGCAATAACAGTATATGGCAATCCTTGTTCATCACGTTTTGCAATATGTTTCGCAATATTTTCAATTGTAAAAGGAATTTCAGGAATCAGACATACCCCAGCATTTCCAGCCAAACCAGAATACAAAGCAATCCATCCAGCATCTCTTCCCATTAATTCACAACAAATGACACGATGATGTGATTTAGCAGTTGTCTGTAAACGATCAATAAATTCTGTTCCAACACTCATAGCACTAATGAATCCATAAGTTAAGTCTGTACTAGATAAATCATTGTCCATTGTTTTAGGAACACCTATAACTTGTACACCTTTTCTTGAAAAATCTCTGGCACTCGTTAAAGTTCCATCTCCACCTAAAACAACAAGAACATCAACACCAGCCTTTTTCAAGTTTTCAACACCAACATCGCTGACGTCTTTTTTGACCTTTCCGCCTTTTCCATCATCAACCAAATAATCAAAAAGATTATCTTTATTAGAACTATAAAGAATAGTTCCACCTTCTTTATAAATACTTTCAACTTTTTCTTCTGTTAATTCAATATAATTATTGTTATATAAACCACGATAACCATAAACATAGCCAATAACTTCCCAACCATATTTACGAATAGCAGTTTTTGTAATCGTTCTAATCACTGCATTTAATCCTGGGCAATCCCCACCACCAGAAAGCAATGCAATTCTTTTCACTTTCTTTTCCATATCAATAACCTCCACCTTTATTTTCCATTTTTCATTATAATAAAAATTAGCACAGAAAACAACAAAAAATGAATACGTTTACAATTTTTTTGTAAAAAATAAAAGTTAGAAATGTTATTTTTGTTGTAAACATTCCATAACTTTTTTGACAGGCAATCCTATAACATTATCTAAATCACCAACAATATGATCCACAAAGCAATTGGCTTTACCTTGAATACCATAGGCTCCAGCTTTACCAACCCACTCTTTTGAAGCAAGATAATCTGGAATTAACGAATGAATATCACGAAAATAAACTTCTGTTTTTTCGCAGAACATGAAGACATCTTGTCCAAAATAAATAGCAACACCTGTATAAACAGCATGCTTTTGGTTGGAAAGACGTTCTAAAATATGTCTTGCCATTTGTTCATCTTGAGCTTTCCCAATGACTTCATTTTCAAAATAAACAACTGTATCTGCTCCAATAACAATATCATTAGGATATTTTTGATGAATTGGAAAAGCTTTTCTTCGTGCCAAATCACAAAGTCTTTCTTCAATAGGTAATGATTCATTAAGCGTTTCATCTATAAAAGAAGCATCGACTATAAAGTCAATGCCTTCTCTTTCCAGCAATTCCTTTCTTCTAGGTGAAGTACTTGCTAAAATAATTTTTTTACTCATGTTCATTATCTTTCTTATCTTCTTTATGTATTGGCTTAGGTAATAATGCTTTTCTTGAAACATTAACACCTTTATCTGTAATCTTTGTCACTTTCACTTTAATAACATCACCTAATTTTAATACATCAGAAGCTTTATGAACACGTTCATGAGCGATATCACCTACATGTAAGAATCCATTTGTTCCTTCAAACAACTCTACAAATGCATACTTATCTTCTACACGAACAACTTTTCCATCATAGATTTCACCTACTTGAGCTCTTCTCACAATATTTTCAATCAATTTAGCAGCAGTCTCAATGGCTTCTTGATCATAATGGTAAATAGTAACACGACCATCTTGTTCAATATCAATTTTAACATCATTTGATTTTTCAATAATTTCATTAATTGTTTTTCCACCAGTTCCAATAACATCTTTGATTTGATCTGGTTCAATTTTCATCATATAAACTTTTGGAGCGTAAGGACTCAAATGATCTCTTGGTTCACTGATAGCTGACATCATACATTCCATAATTTGTTGACGCCCCACCTTCGCCTGAGCTAAAGCTTCCTGTAAAATTTCTTTTGTAATTCCATCAATTTTGATATCCATCTGCAATGCACAAATTCCATTTTTTGTTCCAGCAACTTTAAAATCCATATCTCCTAAATGATCTTCCATACCTTGAATATCAGTTAAAATTGTATAATCATCACCTTTTTTCACAAGTCCCATAGCGACACCACTGACAGGATTGCTAATAGGCACACCAGCAGCCATTAATGCCATCGAAGATGCACAAATAGAAGCCTGTGATGATGAACCATTAGATTCCAACACTTCAGAAACAACACGAATAGTATATGGGAATTCTTCTTCATTAGGAATGACTTGAGCTAAGGCTCTTTCACCTAAAGCTCCATGACCAATTTCACGACGACCAGGTGCTCCCATTCTTCCTGTTTCACCAACTGAATATGGTGGGAAATTATAATGGTGCATAAAACGTTTTTGATCTTCTAATCCTAATCCGTCAATTTTTTGATGTTCTCCTAAAGCACCTAATGTACAAACAGACAATACCTGTGTTTCTCCACGCGTAAATAAAGCAGACCCATGTACTCTAGGCAATAAATCTACTTGAGCATCTAAAGGACGCACTTCATCAATACGTCTACCATCTGGACGTACTTTATCTTCAGTAATTAATCTTCTGACTTCATCTTTTTCTAAATCATGTAAAACAATTTTGACTTGTTTTAAAACAGCTTCCTGTTCTTTTAAATCTGTGTATTCTCTAGCTTCAAATAAAGCAATGACTTCTTCATTAATCTCATCAATAGCTGCATATCTTTCCAACTTACCAGGTATAGATACAGCTGCAATCATTCTTTCTTTAGCAAGCCCTGTCACTTCATCAACAATATTTTGATCTAACTCGAATAATGGAATTTCAATTTTTTCTTTTCCATATAAAGTTACAATTTCTTCTTCAAAAGCAATCAATTGTTTAATAGCTTCATGTCCAAACATCAAAGCATTTAACATTGTTTCTTCATCCACTTCTTTAGCATCCGCTTCAACCATATTAATAGCTTCTTTTGTTCCAGCGACTTCAAGATTAATTAAACTTCTTTCCATTTCTTCTGGACCTGCATTAATCGTAAATTCACCATCAATCAATCCCACATTGACCCCAGCAATCGGTCCATTAAATGGAATATCTGATAAGCATAATGCCAATGATGCTCCTAGCATTGCTGCCATTTCTGGTGATGCATTCTGATCAACAGACAACACTGTATTCACAACTTGAACTTCATTTCTAAAACCATCAGCAAATAAAGGTCTAATTGGTCTATCAATCATACGCGCTGTTAAAGTTCCGTGCTCGCTAGGACGACCTTCTCTTTTTAAGAAACCTCCTGGAATTTTACCAACAGAATATAATTTTTCCTCATATGTAACTGTCAAAGGAAAAAAATCAACGTCTTTTGGTTCTTTTCCGGCAACAGCAGTAGACAAAATCACAGTATCATCATATCTCACTAAAACCGAACCATTAGCCTGTTTAGCTAATTCCCCTGTTTCAACAGTGATTTTTTTTCCATAAAAATCTAAACTCATTACATGTTTCGACATATTATCATTTCACCTCATTCATTATCTTTGTCATTATAGCATATTTTTATTTAATAACAAAACATTTCTTCATGATATTTTCTATTCAATCATTTATTCCAAAAGAAAAGATATTCACTATGAATATCCTTATCTTCTTAAACCTAATTTGTCAACTAATGCTGTATATCTATCAAGGTCTTTATTTTTTAAGTATTTCAATAAATCTCTTCTTCTACCGATTTTCTTTAAAAGACCTCTATTTGAATGATAATCTTTTTTATGAACTTTAAAATGTTCATTTAATTTGTTAATATCTGCAGTTAATACAGCGATTTGTACTTCTGGAGAACCTGTATCTCCTTCTTTAGTTGCATATTCTTTCATAATAGCAGTTTTTTCTTCTTTAGTTAACATGTGTTTTCCTCCTTATATTCTACTTAGCTATGTCCAAGAAATAGGTCGAGGACTCTTACATCCTAGATATAGCCGCATCTGTTATTATAAAGAAAGTATTGAAAAAGTCAAGATATTTCTAAAAAATTCATTCTTTATTTCTGATTTCCTGTTTTGTAATGACCAAAGCAAAAATCAATAATAAAAAACTTATAAAATGGATAAAATCAAAAGATTCCTGTAAAAAAACAAGTGATTCCAAATACGTAAAAATAGGATTCAAACTGAGAAAAAAACTTGTCTGAACCGCTCCAATTTGCGCTATTGATTTCATATATGTCACTTGTATATAAGCAAAACCCACACCTGATATTATTAAGAATAATCCCCATTGCCATAAAGGCAATGTCAACAAACGATCAAATGCTAATTGTCCGTCCACCCAGCTATGTATCCATAAGAAAAGTGAACCATATAACAATTCATAAAAAGTAAAACTGATACTATGTTCAATATGCCACTTTTGAATAAGAATATTCCCTAAAATATACAATGACATTCCTGCCAGCAAATAATAAAAACCACTTTGTATTGAAAAAATTTGAAAACGAATAGACAAGAAAAAAGCAAACAAAGATAAAAACATTCCAATCCTTTCTTTGAAAGAAAGATGATATTTCAAAAACAACAAAGAAAAAAGAAAAGTGATTGTTGGAGATAAAGCATTCATTAGTGCATTATCAATACCTTTGACTTGATTCATTCCTATAAATGTTAAAAAGAAATTAAGATATATGGATAAAAGTGAAATGATTAATATTTTCTTTTTATTAAAATGAGATAAAGGTATATGATGAAAATATACATAAACACCTAAAAAAAAGAAAGAAAATAAAACACGAAGAAAAGCCAAAAAAAGAAACGGAAGATGTTGAAGCAATAATTTCATAACAATAATATTACTACCCCAAAAGAAACTGGCAAGAAACAACTGAAAATAAATGGACATACAATTCACCCAAATTAGTATGTCCATTCTTTATTCATTTATTCACTTTTACCATTGATGTGAAAGACCAATAATTTCATGAATATCATTGATTCCCATATCATCCAAAATTTCATTCATTTCTTCAATGATTTTTGGACAGGCATATGGATCAATAAGATTTTGACATCCGACTGCAACAGCACTGGCTCCAGCTATCATCATTTCAATCGCATCCTTACCACTGGCAATACCACCCATTCCAATCACAGGAATAGACACTGCCTGCGAAACTTGATAAACCATTCTTAAAGCAACCGGGAAAATAGCTGGGCCACTATATCCTCCCGTTTTATTAGCAATAATAGGTTTCCCCGTCTTGATATCAAAACGCATCCCAATCAATGTATTAATCATTGTAATTCCATCCGCTCCAGCTTCTTCTACAGCTTTTGCCATAGCCACAATATCTGTCACATTAGGAGATAATTTAACATAGACAGGCTTTTGACTCACAGCTTTGACTGCTCTTGTGACTTCACCAGCCATTTCCGGATTCGTTCCAAACTGAATACCTCCTGCATGAACGTTTGGACAGGAAATATTCAATTCCAAAGCACCAACCATATCATGAGCAGATATGCGTCGTGCTGTTTCAACATAATCATCAATCGCACTTCCGCCGATATTCGCAATGACTTTATCAGTATATAGTGGTCTTAATTTTTCTAATTCTTCACTCATAACAGCATCAACACCTGGATTTTGTAAACCAATCGCATTTAACATACCGCTTGGTCCTTCCGCAATTCTTGGTAAAGGATTGCCATAACGTGGTTCTAACGTCGTTCCTTTTAACATCATAGATCCTAAACAGTTTATATCATAAAACTTTGCAAATTCATAACCAAAACCAAATGTTCCACTGGCAGGAATGACTGGATTTTTCATATCTAAACCAGGTAACTGAACTCTTAAATTAGCCACCGATAATCACCTCACTTGACATTAAAACTGGACCTTCGACACATATACGCTTATAAGGCTTTGTTTTCACTTTACATGAACATCCCATACAGGCTCCAAAACCACAACCCATACGTGCTTCAAAAGATAAATAACCATTTTCTGGATAAGCCATCACACAGGCATCCAGCATTTTTTCTGGACCACAGGCATAATATTTATCAAATACCAGCTGATGGGCCTGAATAGCATCAAGCACTGTTCCTTGAACACCAGCACTTCCATCCATTGTTGCTAAAAAGGTAGGACAAATATCCATAAATTCTTCTTGATAGAACACATCATCTTTACTGTTAAACCCTAAAACAGCTTGAACTTCAACACCTTGCTCTTTTAAAGTTTTTGCTAATTTGTACATTGGAGGTACACCTAATCCCCCACCAATGACAATAGCTTTTTTTGCCTGAAAATCTTGAAAACCATTTCCTAAACCTGTTAAACAGTCTAACTGATCTCCGATATTTTTCTGTGATAAAATCTTTGTACCTTCACCTACAACTTTAAAAATCATAGTGATATGATTGTCATCATAATCACAAATACTCATTGGTCTTCTTAAATAAGGCTGTAAAGAATCATTAATTTTGATATTAATAAATTGTCCTGGAGCCTGAATAAAACGTGCAGCTTTGCCTTCTAAAACCATCTCAAAAACATCTTTAACAAGCTCTCTTTTAGAAACAATTGTCATCATTCCTTGATAGTTTTTCATCTATTTTTCCTCCAAATCATTATATTCACCATTAACAATATTAGCAACAATACGACCATAACATTCTGCCCCTAAAAAAGGTGTATTAGCAGATTTTGATTTCAAATCTTTTTCTTCAATAATAAAATGTTCATTCAAATCAAAGATACATAAATTAGCTAATGAACCTTCCTGAATTTGACAGTCCAAATGTAAAACTTGAGCTGGTCCTACTGTCAAAGCATCCAAGATTGTTTCTAAAGACACAAGCTTCTTCTTGACAAGATAAGTATACAACAATGAAAAAGCATGTTGTAAGCCAATAATACCAAATGGTGCTTTTTCAATACTTGTCGCTTTTTCTTCTCTGGCATGTGGCGCATGGTCTGTCGCAATAACCGTAATTGTTTTATCTTTCAAACCTTTGATTAATGCCTGATGATCCTCTTTGCTTCTTAATGGTGGATTCATTTTATATTGTGGTGAACAATCTTGAATATTATCTTCTGTCAAAATCAAATGATGTGGTGATGCTTCACCAGAAACACATAATCCTTCCTGTCTTGCCTGACGTAATAAATCAACCGTTTCTTTTGTGGAAATATGGCAAATATGATAACGATTATGATATTGTCTGACAATATTTAAATCTCTTGCTACTTGTTTATATTCTGAAGCACTATTGATACCTATAAGATGATGTTCTTGAGCGTAATGTCCTTCATGAATACATCCTCCATGTAATTCACTTTCATCTTCACAATGAGCAACAATAATGGAATCCAGATTTCCAGCCAGTTGCATAGCTAAATCCATCATTTCATCATTTTGGACACCCTTGCCATCATCCGAGAACCCTAACACAATATCCTCTTGAACAAGTTGCGCCATATCCACAAGTTTTTGACCTTTTAAATTTTCAGTAATCGCACTATATGTATAAACATTAACATAGGCATCATGAGTTACTCTCTGTTTAAAATCTTCAATAGCTTCCAGGTCATCCATACATGGTAAAGTATTTGCCATAGCTACAATCGTTCCATATCCTCCATATAAAGCACTTAAGCTCCCTGTACGAATGGTTTCTTTGTGTTCAAAACCCGGTTCTCTTAAATGTGTATGTATATCTATGAAATTATGTGAAGCATATTTTCCCTGTAAATCAATTACTGGTTCAAAACCTGTAATATTTTCATCAATCTTTTCAATATATCCATTTTTCACAAGAATATCTGTTTTCTTAAAAACACCTTGGTGATATAAATGAACATTTTTCAACAAATAACTATTCATCTTCCAATACCTTATGAAGCATTGCCATTCTTACATAAACACCATTTCGCATTTGTGTAAAAATACGACTCTTCTCACTTTCTACTAATTCATCTTTAATCTCTACATCACGATTAATAGGTGCTGGATGCATAATAATCGCACGATCTTTTAAACGTTGATATCTTTCTAAAGATAATCCATAAATCTGGTGATATTTCTCTTTAGAAAAATTTTCATCTCCCACATGACGTTCATGTTGGACTCTTAACAGCATCACAACATCCATATCTTCAATGACATCATCAAAATCAACATAATGATAACCTTCCTGCTTATATTCTAAAGGTCCTGATGTATAAACATTCATACCTAGTCTTTGCATAACATGATAATTAGAATGTGCAACACGAGAATGTAAAATATCACCAACAATCACCACATTCAAACCTTCAAAATGTCCAAATTCTTCTTTAATTGTCATCAAATCTAACAATGACTGTGAAGGGTGATTTCCTTTGCCATCTCCAGCATTAAGGATAGGCACATTTAGCTTTTCTAATTGTTTAAAATAATCTTCTTCAGGATGACGAATCACCAGTGCATCACAACCAATACTTTCAAATAATTTACAAGTATCATATAAAGTTTCACCTTTTTTCAAGCTGGAATTACTGGCTTCAAAATTTTGTGTTCGACATCCTAAATTTCCAGCTGCCATATCAAAACTATAATGTGTTCTTGTAGAAGGTTCAAAGAAAAGGTTCGCTACCACCTTTTTTTGATGATAATCAACAACTTTACCATTTTTAAAAGCAATTGCTTCATCAAGAATGTCTTGAATCTGTGCTAATGATAAATCATTTAAATCAACTATTTTTTTCATAAAGCCTCCTTGTTTTTCTTAAATTTTTTATGTAAAGCTTCTTCAACAACAGGTGGAACAAGCCCTGTCACATGATGCTGATGAGAAGCCATTTCTTTGACCGATGAAGATGAAATAAAGGAATGATTTGGTCTTGTCATAAAGAAAACCATATCTACACTATCATCCAGATATTGATTAGAAAAAGCCATCTGTAATTCATATTCAAAATCCATTGTGGCTCTTAATCCTCTAACCAATATCGGCGCATTCATTTTTTTAGCATATGATACTGCCAGATCTTGACTATAATCAACACGTACGTTATCAAAACAACTTGTCACTTCTTTTAATAATTCTATACGTTCTTCCAAAGAAAATAATGTTGTCTTTTGAGGATTGACAAAAATAGTCACATACAAAATATCGTACATTTTACTCGCACGTTCAATAATATCTAAATGTCCACTTGTGACTGGATCAAATGTTCCCGCATAAACTGCATTCATGATTTTTTCTCCTTATAAACTAATATCTGTAATGATGTAATTCCATAATTTTGTTGTTTCTTTAAAACAAAAGGTTCTTTTACATCAATGGCTTCTTCTTTTAAATCTTCAATGACAATGATGCATTGATCACAAAGCATATGATGTTCAACTAGAAAATCCAAGATTTTTTGATGAATTTTCATTTGATAAGGGGGATCTAATAAAACCAGATGAAAACTGACTTGTTCCTGTGCTAATTTCAATAAAGCTTTACTATAATCCAGCTTATAGACATGAACCTGATTTTCAATACCTAGTGTCTTTATATTGTGTTGAATAGTCGCAAAAGCGCGATATTGTTTATCAACACTGTATAATTCATCCATCCCTCGACTAATAGCTTCAATTCCCAAACCACCACTACCAGCAAATAAATCCAGACATCGTCCTCCTTCAAAATAAGGACCTATCATATTAAATAAATTTTCTTTATTTTTATCCGTTGTTGGTCTTGTCAATTTAGAATCAACACTTTTCAACTGTCGACTTTTCAATTTTCCTGCAATGACTCTCATTTTCCTACCTCATAACTGATAACGTTCTATTTTTAAATCACAACTGATATTTTGAAAAACCACTTGTGTCACTTCTTCTAATAAATCATTCAATTGATGATAAGACTGATAATACTCCTGAATATCTAAATTTTGATTCATTTCCTGATAAACTTCCTGTAACTGTTTTTTTAATTCAGTTTGTCCAACATCAAAAGAATAATCTCTCATTTTTAAATAATCTTCCATTAACGTCTGATATCTTGATAACAAAGCTATCGTCTGACTCTGATTAAGTCGACTTACAGCCTCTTGATAACGAATAAACTCATCTGTTTTCATAATCGCTTCAATCAATGCATCAATCTTTTCATACATAACTTTCACCTATAATAACATTTCTAACATCTGTAATAGTGTTCCCACTCTTTCAATACGATCAGCAAAAGTCATTTTATTTTCAATCTTATATTGCTGGATAAGAGCAGGAAACTCTTGAGGATATCGTGATAAAATCAAATACCATTTAGGATGCATTCTTAAGTATTGGCGTAATGACTCATCAATCATCATACCACTGTCTATTTTGTGTCTTAGGCTGTTCCTTTACAACAAAGGTACTAACTAAATCTAAAATTTTCTGTAATCCTTCAAAACTTTTAGACAATGCATCCAAATCAATATTTTTTAAAATATCAAGCATTCCAGTTAAATCCATATGAGTTTTCTTATAAGGATCCCACATTGGATCATCTTCACCATATAAAACATAAAATTCATAAAGCTGCTGCCATGTATAATGTCCATTAACAACTTCTTCTCTGATAGCTGGAATTGTTTTCACAAAAGCCTTAAAATCATCTATTTGCATATATCTCACCCATAATAAGATATGCAAGACTACTCCATTTGTTCTTTTAAAAGATCTCGATTATATCTTGCAATAAGAGATTGTGCTATACCCAACCCCATCATAGCTGCTAAAGTTGATGAACCCCCTGAAGAAATCAGTAATAAAGGAACACCTGTCATAGGAATAAATCCCGAAACTCCACCTACATTGACTAATAGATGGGTAAAAAAGTAAAGCCCTACACCATAAAGAATTAATTTACTTTTGGTATCTTTAATTTTTAAACCATAATGAAACATTTTATATATAATAATGACATAAGGAATTAAGAACAACAGAAAACCAGCCAAACCTAATTCTTCATATATAATAGCTACAATAAAATCATTATGAGATTCTGGAATATATCCATATTTTTGGGTTGACGCTCCAAAGCCTTTACCAAACAAACCACCAGATGTAAAAGCAATCAATGCGTTGGTTAACTGCCAGCCATCTCCCTCAATATCCCCCAAAGGATTTAACCATGTATAAATACGTCCTAACTGATAAGGTTTTAAAATAAAGGTTGCTGATAAACAAATAAAAATGATACCAATAACCAATAAAACAAGTGAGGCTTTTTTATATTTAGAGTAATATGGTCGAGGAGTAATAAAAAATAACATCATACAAATAAAAGCTAAAATTATAGAACTCCCCATATCCCTTTGTAATAATACTCCTACAAGGAAAGCAACAATAATAGCAACAATAGGTCTAAATACACAGTACCATGCTTTACGTTTTTGTAATTCTTCTTTTTTCTGGCGACTGATATTTCGTGGAATCTGACAATACTCTTCTATTTCTCCAAAATGGAACGAAAGAAAAAGAATCATAATAATTTTCATAAACTCTGCTGGTTGCAAAGAAAAAGGACCTAAACGAATCCAGGCATGAGAACCTTTTCCATCTTCAAAAAACAAACAAACCAGCATTAGCACTAATCCAATACCGTAGTATACCCACGTTGAATTAGCTTCCACCCAGCTTCTTTTAAAACAGCGCGTTAAAAAAATCATGATCCCAAAGCCTACCAGTACAAAGATGGTCTGTTTAATCATATTCATAGAAGCATACATAGCTCCCATTTTTGCAGATTGTCCAACTGATGCACTTCCAATCATCACAATTCCATATATCGTTAAAATAACCACGCAAAAATAAACAGTTTTATCAACACCACGTCTTTTGAAAATTCTTTTTAATAAATTTATCATCGCATGTCAATCCAATCATGATCTTTTGCTTTTTGAAAAACCTGATATATAGAATAATGAGAAACTTTTTCAAAAGCAGCATCAATTTGTTTTTGTTCACTCTTAGAATCAACAACTTTTATATATTGACGATAACATTTCATAAAATCATCTTTAGAGATACCTTCTTCATATGCTTTTTCTACAGCGTTATACAACGCCATAACATCAATAATATCCTGTGTATCCCAAAATGGACTTAATGGATAATCGTACATCTTCTTCACTTCCTATCTTTTTTCATATTATACATGATATGAATTAAAAATAAAATAAGAATTGGGTAGAAACACTAGCAAATTTGTAAATAAAGAATAGTTTAAAGTGAAAGGAGGGATTTGAATGAACTCTTGTTATAATTATGGAGGATGTGGCTGCAATAGCTTTATGCCAACATTTGGATGTAATCCATTTGGTTGCAGTGGATGCTATAATAGTTATCCTGTCATGACAACTGGTTGTGGAGGTTTTGGATATGGCAATGGATGTACTTGGTTTGCGATTGTTTTAGTTGTCTTCTTATTGCTTATTATCTGTGGTTGCACAAAAATCTGTTAATCTAAAAAATATGCTAGATTTCTAGCATATTTTTATTGTTTATGATACAATACTTGGCGAGGTGAATTAACAACATGATTTTAATGAAAGATATTATTGATGATCATCATCCTTTAATCCGTGAAATTTCTCAGCCTGTGGCAATGCCATTAAGTCAGGAAGATGAACAATTATTGCTGGATATGCACGAGTTTCTTGTCAATTCACAGGATGAAGACATTTCTGAAAAATATCAGTTACGTCCAGCAGTCGGTATTGCAGCTGTACAATTAGGTGTTTTAAAAAGAATGTGTGCTATTCATGTTTTGACATATGATCACGATGGAAATATAAAAAAAGCAGACGACTATGCTCTTGTTAATCCTAAAATTGTATCATATACAGAAAAACAATCTTATTTAAAAGATGGTGAAGGATGCTTAAGTGTCAACGAAGAAAGAGAGGGCTATGTGCCAAGACATGCTAAAGTTACTGTCAAAGGCTATGATGTTTTAACTCATCAAGATGTAACCATTGTTGCAAGAGGTTTCTTATCAATCTGTCTACAGCACGAACTTGATCACTTTGATGGTGTTCTATTCTATGATCACATTAATAAAAACAATCCTAAAGCACCAATTGCTAACGCAATGATTGTAGAATAAAATGATATATTATCTTTTGAAATGATTTCCAAAATGGAAATCTTTTTTTGTATAAACATATCTCAGATATCAAAAAAAGAACTATGATTGATAAATCATAATTCTTTTTTATTAATCAATTTGTTCAAACGCCTGATTCAAATCATCAATCAAATCTTCAACATTTTCTAACCCTACAGAAATACGAATTGTTCCTTGTTGAACTCCCCCAGCTAGTCTTTCTTCTTCACTCATCTGTGCATGTGTTGTTGAAGCAGGATGCGTTAATAAACTTCTTGAATCAGCAAAATTCGTTACATGAGTAAATAATTGGATATGATTAATAACTGATTTTCCAGCTTCTAAACCACCTTTAACACCAAAAGTAAATAAACCACCAAATCCCTTTGGAAAATATTTCTGACATAACTCATATGAATCATGTCCTTCTAATTCCGCATAACTTACCCACTCCACTTTTTCATGATTTTGAAGGAAATGAGCAATTTTTCTTGAGTTTTCAACATGTCTATCCATACGTAATGATAATGTTTCCAATCCAAGCAAAGTCATATAAGCATTAAACGGTGACATACATCCACCTAAATCACGCAATGTTTTTGCGACAGCTTTCGTACAAAAAGCACTTTTTCCTAAATCAGCATAAACAATATCATGATATGCTTTATCCGGTGTCGTCATTAATGGATATCTTTCATTATGCCAGTCGAAATTCCCACTGTCTACAATAATTCCACCCATGACATTACCATGTCCAGCAATATATTTTGTTGTAGAATAAACAACCAAATCAGCACCATGTTCAATAGGTCTAAATAAATAAGGTGTTGGTGTCGTATTATCCACAACAAATAACAGATGATGACGATGACAAATTTCACTAATCGCATCAAAATCTAACATATCCCCATTAGGATTACCTACAGATTCAACAAAAATCATTTTTGTTTTCTCATTAATCAATGATTCCATTGTTTTTAGATCACGAGGATTAACAAAGTGAGAAGTAAATCCCATTCCTTGCATTGTTCCAGATAACGAACCAATCGTTCCCCCATATAAGTTATTGGCAGCAATAATTTCATCTCCACTTTGGCAGACAGTCATAATCAGCCCCATTATAGCTGCTGTTCCAGAAGCAAAAGCAATCGCTCCTACACCACCATCTAAAGCAGCCATTCTTTGTTGAAGAACATCTACCGTTGGATTAGATAAACGTGAATAAAAATATCCCCCTTCTTCTAAGGCAAAAATATTTTTTGCCTGATCAGCACTATCAAATGTAAAAGCATTAGATAAATAAAGTGGTACACCTGTTGCTTTTGTTACAGGATCAGGTTTTTGTCCTGCATGTATCTGCAATGTTTCAAATTGATATTTCTTTGACATTCATATTCCCCCTTTTATGAAAGATATTGTATCACAAATAAAATACAAAAAAAAGCTATTCCATAAATAGCTCAATAATAATGATTACAAATATTTACCATATCCTCAATATACACACGACCACCAGAAATAATATCATCATCTAAATGATGTTTTGTTTTAAATGATTTTTTACAAGAATATGTTTCTCTCATTAATGGTAAGTCTTGTTTTAAACATAATTGAATAATTTTTTCCATTTCTTTGCTTTTAAAACAAAATAAGTTAAACAATGCCAGATTACGAATATGTTGACGAGATAGCTGACATATAAAGTTTTCTAATTCTTTATCCTTTAAACATGGATATTCTTCAAATCCAATAACCAGAAGATCAATATCTTCCTGAAAAGAAAAATCAGTTATTGGTTTGGCATAAGTTCTTGCATATCTTGCCATGTCTTCAGCTAAAAGTTTTGCATCTTTGCAATGCGTTGTATAAACAACTTGAACTTTCATAAAACCAGCCACCTTTCTATTTTATTATAAAAACAAAATATGAACTGAAAATAAACATGTGTCCTTATCGTTTCATAAATCCAATCATATGTTATGATGGAAGGAGGTTTATATGAATATTTTTCAAGAAGATAAAAACTGTTTTACACCATTTTATATGTCAAATCAAACAAGACAATGTCAACCTGTTCTTTTTGATCCACAGGAAGCTATTTCATTAGGTAATTTATTTAAAGATCTCTATATGTCTTATCAGGGATTTTCTAATTATTGTCTACAACCTGAAAATGCACGCCAACAAGCATTACTAGAAGTTCAGATGTATCATTTTGTAGCACACGAAATCAATCTTTATCTTGACACTCATCCTCATGATGAAAAAATGATTCAGCTATATGAACAATATATTCAAAAAGCAAAACAAAGCCAAGATATATTTGAAAAGAGGTATGGACCTTTAGAAGTACAAAACACTCAAAATAAAATCCCATTTGAATGGATACAAGGTCCTTGGCCTTGGGAATATCAAAAAGATTAAGGAGGTTTAAAAATGTGGATTTATAGTAAGAAATTACAATACCCTATTTCTATTAAAAATAAAGACTTGTCTATGGCCAAATTCATCATTACACAATTTGGTGGTCCTAATGGTGAACTTGCTGCTTCAACACGTTATATCACACAACGTTATACAATGCCTGATGAAAAAGGAAAAGCTTTATTAACTGATATTGGTACTGAAGAACTTGGGCATATGGAAATGGTATCAACAATGGTTTATCAATTAACCCAGGGAGCAACGATGGAAGAAATTAAAGCTGCAGGTTTACAAAGTTATTATACTGAACATGGTTGTGCTTTATTCCCTAATGATGCCAATGGTGTTCCTTTTAATGCTATGGCCTTTTCATCAACTGGTGATCCCGTTGCTGATTTAGCAGAAGATTGTGCAGCAGAACAAAAAGCCAGAGCTGTTTATGAGAATTTGATGAATCAAACTCGTGATCCTGATTTACTTGCCCCATTATCTTTCTTACGACAACGTGAAATTGTTCATTATGAAAGATTTAGAGAACTTTATGAAGAATATGTCCAAAAATATTATCAACCTGATTTTCCTTCAAAATGTTAAAAACCCGAAAAATTCGGGTTTTTACTTTGCTGAAGCATAGGCAATAAATAATCCAATGAGTGCAACAATTGTTGTAAATAAATCTCCTACAATCAAACTACGAACACTCATGCTAAAAATGTCTATAAAAGAAACGAACTGAAAACTTATTCCCATTTCATGCAATGGAAGATAAATCATAGTCATTTCTCCTACAACATAACAAAAAGCAGTTAAAATGACACTTAAGATTGCCATCTGTGACGAATGAATCTGAGAAATCTTTGTAATAGCACTTGAAACAACAATAGCACATATCACATAAAAAAGTGATGAGGTGATATGCAAAGAATGAATAACAATTCCTAAAACAACCCCTGCCCCAATAGCCGTTAATAGTCCTATCGCAATGACTTTACTCCATTGTGCATTGTCAAGAAATTGATCATTGTTAGAACGAAAATATTTCTTTGCTTCCTGTCTTTCTTTATATTCTTTATACTTATCTTGAAATGACATAATACCCTCCTGTTAATGTATAAGATGTTTTTGATGCTTTTTTATTAATAAAATATACGTACAAACAAAACCACCAATAAGTCCAGCCAAATGGCCAGAAAGAGAAATAGATGGTACAAGGAAAGAAATCGCAAGCATTAAAATAATATTTGGTGCCAACTGTTTAAAAATATCCATATAAATATATTTATAACGGATTGCTAATGCTCCTAAAGCACCAATCAATCCAAAAATCACACCACTAATACCTCCACTGACAACATTGGCTCCATAACCAGTGATGAAATAAAATAAATAAGGTAAACCTGTTGTTGTTAAAGCACTGACTAAAATCAAAATCAGATATTTTTTTAAACCCAATGATTTTTCAATAAACAACCCCAGTCCATATAACGAATAGCAGTTCATTGCCAAATGAAGAATCCCAAAATGAATAAAATTAGCAGATAAAAGACGATAGTATTCATTAGACAATTGTATATAAACAGGGTTGAACCCACCAAAATATAAACCTTCTAATGCATTCATTTCCTCACCAAACAAAACAAAACTTATTCCATAAACCAATATACATAGACATATTAACGAAATGGTTATAGGAAATTTTTTATATTTCCATAAAAAACGATTCAACATACTACTCATCTAAAAACTCGAAAATAGACATCTGGTCTATCAGAATTTCTTCTGCCTCCTTTACAACTTCATTTTTTTCAATAATTTGATCAAGTGTTAATAACGATAAAATATCATCATAACTTATTTTTATAGCTCCCATTTCTAATAAACGAATATTTCCACTATAGCGACTATCATCTAAAACCATTTGTTTTGTCCAATGATAATGGAAATTTTGAATTGTTGTAAACCAGACAGCTCCACTATTAATATGCGTTGCTGTTATAATTTGAACATCACTCAAACCACACACATAAATATTACGATCCAAAGCATTTGTGACATTAAAATAAGCAAATGGATCCACAGCACTCAATAACAATAAACGGCCTTCTTTAATATGTTTAGAATAAGTCTTTTTCTTATCAAACATATGATCACTTACAAAACATATTGCTTTTCCACCTAAACCTAAAAATGTTTTTAAAGCATAAGCATCCGTACCCTTTGTACCATTTGCAACCAGAACTTTTTCTTCATCATAAATCTTTGTCACAATATTTTTTGTATAAGTATTTAACTTCTTTTCAAGTTCCTGTGGTCCTACAACTGATACCATATGATTGTCTACAATTGATAAATCTCCAACATAATATAAATATAACGGTGCCCTTTTTTTGAGTTTAGATGTTAAAACTTTCGGATAATTTTCTTCATATTTTGTTGTCAAAGATATACCTTCATTTTCCAAATTAGCTAGAGCAAAAAGAAGATCATTAACCGTTTTTAAACGTGCCATCATCTTATAAGCAATATATTCTTCTATTCCTAATATATCAATCAATGTATCTTTATTCATACCAAATAACTTAGATGGCGTTTTTTTTGATGAACTTTTTAATTTTCGTTCAACAGTCAGCCATTCATCTTGTGTTAAAGGAGCTGTGTTATCTACAACTAAATCTCCACAAAATAAAAGAACAGCTAAGCTATCTAAATTCAACTGTATTTTCATAAAACCACCTGCACTTTGAAAACATTATACCATAGTTAAACACATCCGTCGATAAAAAAAGGTATGATAATCATCATACCCTTTATTAGAAAATTATTCAATTCCCATTTTTTCTTTAACAGCAGCTTGTGCAGCAGCTAAACGTGCTAATGGTACACGGAATGGAGAACATGAAACATAAGTTAATCCTAATTTATGACAGAATTCAACTGTAGTTGCTTCTCCACCATGTTCACCACAAATTCCAAGTTTGATGTCTGGACGTGTTTTCTTACCTTTTTCAATTGCAATTCTCATCAATTCTCCAACACCTTCTTGGTCAACTTTAGCGAATGGATCAGATTCAAAAATTTGTTTACTATAGTAATCACCTAAGAATTTAGCAGCGTCATCACGGCTGAATCCATAAGTCATCTGAGTTAAGTCATTTGTACCAAAGCTAAAGAATTCAGCTTCTTCAGCAATCTTATCAGCAGTTAAAGCAGCTCTAGGAATTTCAATCATAGTTCCTACTTTATAAGGTAATTCTACACCTGCTTCAGCGATAATCTTATCTGCAGTGTCACAAACAACTTTCTTTACATATTTTAATTCATGAACATCACCAACAAGTGGAATCATGATTTCAGGAACAACATTCTGTCCTTCTCTATTCACTGCAATAGCAGCTTCAATAACAGCTCTTGTTTGCATTTCAGCAATTTCAGGATAAGTTACAGCTAAACGGCAACCTCTGTGTCCCATCATTGGGTTGAATTCTTTTAATGATTCAACACGTGCTTTTAAAGCCTCAAAAGTCATTCCTAAGCTTTCAGCCAATGGTCTGATTTCTTCATCAGTATGTGGTAAGAATTCATGTAAAGGTGGATCCAAGAAACGAATAGTTACTGGATAAATTTCCATAGCTTTAAATAATTCTTTAAAGTCACTTCTTTGATAAGGTAAAATCTTTTCAAGTGCTTCTCTTCTTGCTTCTTCAGTTTCAGCTGTAATCATACGTCTGAAGTTGAAAATTCTTTCTTCTTCAAAGAACATATGTTCTGTTCTACAAAGACCAATACCTTCTGCACCAAATTTACGAGCCTGTAAAGCATCTCTTGGTGTATCAGCATTTGTACGAACTTGTAATTTACGTACTTCATCAGCCCATTCCATGAATGTTTCAAAGTCACCACTAATTTCTGGTTCAACAGTTTTAATTTGTTCACCATAAACATTACCAGTGCTTCCATCTAATGACATATAGTCACCTTCATGATATTGTTTTCCATCTGGTGTTGTTAAGATTTTGTTTTCTTCATCAATCTTTAATGAACCACATCCACATACACAGCAAGTTCCCATACCTCTGGCAACAACTGCAGCATGTGATGTCATACCACCACGAATTGTTAAAATACCATGAGCAATATTCATACCTTCAATATCTTCAGGTGAAGTTTCAAGACGAACCAATAAGATATCTTGAACACCATTTTTTGATGCTTCGATAACATCTTCAGCAGTAAAATAAATACGTCCTGTTGCAGCACCAGGAGATGCAGCCAAACCAGTTGCGACAACATGTGCACAACGTAATGAAACATCATCAAAGTTTGGATGTAATAATTGATCTAACTGTTTAGGTTCAACTTTTAATAAAGCTTCTTCTTTAGTAATCATACCTTCATTAACAAGATCAACAGCAATTTTTAAAGCAGCAGCAGCTGTTCTTTTTCCATTACGTGTCTGAAGCATGAATAATTTTCCATCTTCAATAGTAAATTCCATATCTTGCATATCTTTGTAATGATCTTCAAGAATTTTATTAATTTTTACAAACTGATCATAACAATCAGGCATAACTTCTTTTAAAGTATCAATTGTTTGAGGTGTACGAATACCGGCAACAACGTCTTCACCTTGAGCGTTCATCAAGTATTCACCATATAATTTCTTTTCTCCTGTAGCAGGGTTTCTTGTAAAGGCAACACCTGTACCAGAAGTTTCACCACGGTTACCATAGACCATTTCCTGAACGTTAACAGCTGTTCCCCAGCTTCCAGGAATATCATTTAAACGTCTATAAGTAATCGCACGATCATTGTTCCATGATCTAAACACTGCTTTAATAGCTTCCATCATTTGCACTTTTGGATCTTGAGGGAAATCTACACCAGCGTGTTTTTTATATTCTTCCTTATAAATTTCAACAACTTCTTTTAAATCATCAGCTGTTAAATCTGTATCAAACTCAACACCTTTTTCTTCTTTCACCTTATCAAACATATGTTCGAATGAGCTTTTTGGGAATCCCATAACAACATCAGCAAACATTTGAATAAAACGACGATAGCTATCATAAACAAAACGAGGATTTTGAGTCGCTTCTGTAAATCCTTTAGCTACTTCATCATTCATTCCTAAATTTAAAACTGTATCCATCATACCAGGCATAGAAGCTCTTGCTCCAGAACGTACAGAAACAAGTAATGGATTATGTGCATCACCCATTGTTTTTCCTGTAATTTTTTCTAATTCAGCAAGTTTTTCATAAACTTGGTCTTCAATTTCTTTAGCAATCACTTTCCCGTCTTCATAATATCTAGTGCAGGCTTCTGTTGTCACAGTAAATCCTTGAGGTACAGGCAAACCAATATTTGTCATTTCAGCTAAGTTAGCCCCTTTACCACCAAGTAAGTTACGCATGTCTTTATTTCCTTCACTAAATAAGTAGACATATTTTTTCATATAACTTCCTCCTTTGTTACTACTTTTCATATTATACACTATGTTAGTGCTTACATTCAATAAAAAAATGACGGAATTTAAAAAAAGTGAAGAATCCATTTTCATGAATTTCTTCACTCTATTCCAAATTTACTTGACCTCATCATTTCTTTTTTCATTCTTCCTGAGCCAATTCTAAACGTACGCGTCTTCCCTTTATTTTTTGATTATAACAATAATCTAATACCTTTTGAGAAGCTTCAGGCGTTAAATTAACAAAACTGAATTTTCTTTTAATAGTAATTTCACCAATATCCTTTTTCGAGATTTGAGCATAACGCAAAAAGAAATCAATAATATCTTTAACACTAACCTTATCCATTGAACCTACACTCATAAAAAGACGCTGTTCATCTTTATGTATATCCTTAATATCTTGATAATCATAACCGATACGTTTTGAATAACACATTGCTAGCAGTGCAGCCATTACATCATTTTTCATGTGCCCTGGGATATCTTTCACAATTTTCTTAAACGGTTCCAAATTTCCTTTCAGAACAGTTTCTTGAACATCAAATAAAAGTTCTTTTATTTTCTGATCAAAAATATCTTCAATAGCAGGTATTTCCAATTTTTCAATATGACTCTTAGTATGTTTTTCAATCGCTTTTAAGAAATTCTTTTCACGAGCTGTCACAATTGAATAAGCTTCCCCTTTTTTGTTAGCTCGCCCGGTTCTTCCAATACGATGAATATAAAGTTCTTCCTCTTGAGGCAACTCATAATTAATGACATGTGAAATATTATCCACATCAATCCCTCTTGCAGCCACATCTGTCGCAACCAGATATTGAATCTGTCCATTTTTAAATCTTCTTAATGTATTCATTCTTTGATTCTGTGATAAATCCCCGTGCATAGCTTCTACATTATAATGTTTTTGTTGCATAGCTGCGACAACTTCATCAACTGAACGTTTTGTTTTACAAAAGATGATGGCATTATCCATTTCACGAGAATCTAAAATACGGCACAATACTTCAAAACGACGATTTAATTTTGTTTCAAAATAATATTGTGAAACAGTTGTAGCTGTCATTGTCTTAGCTTTAATCTGAATATGCTGATAGTCTTCTTTCATATAGAAACTTGCAATTTTTTTTATATCAGCTGGCATCGTTGCTGAAAACAACACGGTATGTCTTTGCTCTGGAACGGTCTGCAAAATTGTTTCAATATCATCAATAAATCCCATATTTAACATTTCATCTGCTTCATCCAAAACAAGCCAGTTGACATGATCCAAACGTAATGCTTTACGACGCATCAAATCCAGCACACGACCCGGTGTTCCTACAACAATATCGGCTCCTTTTTTTAAAGCACGAATCTGCTTTTCAATTTCACTTCCACCATAAACACTCACAATTGATAAACGTGTATATTTCCCAATACGTCTTAATTCTTCATCAATTTGTAGAGCCAATTCACGTGTTGGTGATAAAATTAATGCTTGAACACCTTGTTGACTTTTTTCAATACATGAAAGCAAAACACTACCAAAAGCCAATGTTTTTCCTGTTCCCGTTTGTGCCTGTCCAATAATATCTTTTCCCTCTAATAAAACAGGTATGGCTTTTTCTTGAATCGGTGAAGGCATCACATATCCCATCATTTCAATTCCCTGTAAAACCAGTTTTGATAATCCTAAATCATAAAAAGTTTTTTGTTGCATATAAACCTCTCTTTCATCTACTTTTACATTCACCTTCATTCGACAAAATCAAGGTCAATGTCATTCAAAAGAAAAGTCAGGAAAAGATTTTCCCGACCGACTTTCCTAATGGATAATATCATACTCTTTATAAAAACTCAACTCTTTCTTACATTTTTTTGATGTTGTAAAATATATGGTCTAACTTGTGCCAGAAAATAAAGAGAACCTGTAATAAAAACAACACCTTGATGTAAAAAGGCTTCATCAATTGCCTGATGCCAATCTTTTTGAATTTTAACCGGAAAATCTTCAGCGAGTTTTTCAACCGTCTGAGCACGATAAAAATCAAATTCACAAACAGTAATATCATCTGTCAATTTAAGCAGACATTCCATCATAGCATGAGTGTCTTTATCTTTTAAAGCACTGAAAATAATTTTAATATTTTTATATTTACATGCTGATTGATAAAATGCTTCCATTCCTTCTAGATTATGAGCACCATCAATAATCATCAATGGATATTGACTTACAATTTCAAAACGCCCTGCCCAGATGGCTTCTTTTAAACCATCCAACAACTGTTGATCATTAAAAGTCAAATAACCATATTCTTTTAAATATAATAAGATTTCAATTGCTAAAGCACTATTTTGACATTGATAAATGGCACTTGTCTGTAGAGTGATATGATATTGACGATAATCATATGTCAGATATTCTCCATGATCTTGAATATTTTGAATGTCCTGTACTTGAATCAATGGACTATGATGTAGCTGACAAATTTCTTTAAAAACATCTAAGCAGACTTGTTTTTTTTCACCTGTAATATATGGAATCCCTTCTTTAACAATCCCTGCTTTTGTACGAGCAATTTTTTCATAAGTATCACCAAGATATTCAATATGATCCAAACCAATATTTGTATTGGCACAAATCATAGGATGAATGATATTTGTTGCATCTAATTCACCACCTAGTCCAACTTCAAAAATCGCAAAATCTACACGATGTTTAATAAAAAACATAATCGCAATAAAAACTTCTATTTCAAACATGGACAGTTCATACTGCAACCATAAATCCATATATCTATTCGCATAAATCATCATTTCATCTTCTTGAATATGCTGATTATTAATACGCATGATTTCTAATCTTGTCACAAGCACCGGTGATGTGAAAGTTGCAACCTTATATCCTGCCTTTTGTAATACTGATCGAATATAATTTGTTGTGGACCCTTTCCCATTTGTTCCACCTATATGAATAGATTTTAATAATGTCTGAGGATTACCCATATCATTCATAAAGCGTTTAAAATTATCCAAAGCGTAAACACGTTGTTTTTGACTGGCAATAAAATCATGAACCTGCCCATAAGAAGTAAAACGCTTATGAACAGAGTGATGATAAATCCATCGCTTTAAATCTATTTGTTTTATTAATCCTAAATCTACACAGACATCACCCCATTGTTTTGAAACTGATACGTATAAATCATCCTGCGTTAATGTCAGACTCATACGAATTAACTTTGAAGCAATCTCTTTTTGATAATCATTTTTTTCAACCCAAAGATAAACAATTTCTTGAAAATGAGAAATTCCAATAGCTCCAATTATATTATCTTCAAATGCCCCAATAAAAAATAGATTTTTCTGATAAGAATCCATCAACATATCTGATACGATTTGATCATCTATTCCTTTTATAGCTTCTTTAATTTCATGTCCTCTTAATATTCTTAATTCCACTTTATACTCCTTTACAAATAAAAAACAGCCAAAGCTGTTTTTTAAATTTTTTCAAAACGATCAACGTCTACAACAAAAACAGTTGCTCCACCAACAAGTACATCTACCATGATTGGTGTAAAGAATTCTCCCATTTCAGTAGGTGGAACTGTTGGTTCTTTTTCCACACGTTTTCTTGCATGAGCTTTAATAATCTCAAGTGCTGGATCTACCTTATCATCATTTGTTCCAATAAAGAAAGTTGTATTCCCTTTCTTTAAAAAACCACCAGATGTCGCTAACTTCGTTACAAAGAAACCACCTTCAGTTAATGCTGTTTGAACTGAATTACTATCATCATTATTAACAATTGCTATTATGAGTTTCATAGTCTTGCTCCTTTCTTTCTTCTATCTTATCACTTTTTTGAGATAAGTACAATTTTTTTAATTGTCTTCTCACATTTCTCATGTTTTTTCAAAATATATAAACAAAAGTCACTAATAATTAATATCTTTCAAATATCAGTTAAAGAAGTTTCTTTTAAACTTTCACATTCTACTTATCACATGCTTTTCATTTTTAGATATTTTATAGTATAATACGCATGGTGATTTGATGCAAAAGAATATACAAAACAATTTAATAACATGGTACAACAAAAACCATCGGCATTTTCCTTGGCGTGAAACAAAGAATCCTTATTATATCTGGATTAGTGAGATTATGTTACAGCAAACAACAACTGAAGCTGTGATTCCATATTATACACGCTTTATTGAAACATTTGATACAATAGATAAACTTGCGAAGGCATCACTGGAAGATGTCTATAAATTATGGGAAGGACTTGGTTATTATCGTCGTGCTAAACATATTCATGAAACAGCACAATTCATTTGTGAAAACTTTCAAGGACAATTTCCTACCACCTATAAAGATATTTTAAATTTAAAAGGAATTGGACCTTATACTGCTGGAGCAATCTGTTCTATTGCTTATGACATGTCTACACCAGCCATTGATGGCAACGTTTTAAGAATCATCTCACGATTATATGCTTTAACAGATAATATTGCTCTTACAAAAACGCAAAAAAAGATTTCGCAAATCGTAAGCGAATTATTGATTGGCTATGATGCTTCATCTTTTAATCAAGGATTAATGGATCTAGGTGCAACAATTTGTCGTCCTCTCAATCCTCAATGCCAAAACTGTCCCATTGCCTCTTTTTGTAAAGCAAAGGAAATAGGACAACAAAAAGTATTACCCATCTCTATCAAAAATATAAAACACAAAGAACTGAATTACATAACAGGAATTATCACATATCAAGATCAGTATCTTATGATTCAAAATCCAGCTGGATTATTGGAAAATTTATATGGTTTTATTCAATATGAATTAGAAAGTCCTTATCGCTTCATAGAAGAATTTGAAAAACAATATCGTCGTCCTTTATCACTAGTTTCCTATCATGGACAAGTCAAACATGTTTTTACCCATCGTACTTGGCATATGCATATTTATCATTTTACTCTTTCTCGTCCTTATGATGCGATGTATCATTTAGAAGACATTTCTCAGATTCCTGTTTCTACTGCTCATTTAAAAGTTTTAAAACAGTATCTTAAACAAAAATAAAAGTGGAAAATCCCACTTTTTTAAATATTCAAATTTCACATTTTCTTTGATAAATAAAAGAAAAGACATAAGACTTTCCTAAAAATCACAATAGGATTCATCTTATTAAATGTTGAGTAGATGTTATAAGTCACATTATTTCAATAACATCATCAACATTTTTTATTCTTTTCCATAGTTTTTTCTATTGATATTGATAATTGGAATCATATCTTCATCATCAAATAAACTTAGCAAAGTTTCAGCATCATGTTTTTGTTTAAATTCTAATTCTTCTTGATAAAGAGGAAACAACTGATAAAAATTAATTTTACTTTTTGTCTTCATTCTTAAATCCAAATCATGCCCCTCTTTATCATAAACATCCACTAGCATCATACTACAAAATTGTGTGTTATTTGCATAAGGCGTATTTTCCTCATCAGAAGATACAGTATGTCCATAGCCTAGCCATGTATGACATTCTATTGGTAAACGTGCTAAAATTTTTAATTGTCTTATAGGCCAATAATCTTCTTCTTGACTTGAATTAATATCCCATGTCGCCGGAAGATATAAAACCAGCTCTGCTCTTTCCAACTCATATTGTTTTAATTTATCTGGAACATTCATTGGATAAGCTCCCATTCCCATTGTAATTAATTTATAATAAGGTCGTTCATTGGTGGGAGGGACAATAATTATATCTAAATGAATATCAGTAGATACAATCTCATGAAACACTTCCTTGTAGTCCCCAAATATTTCTTCAATATACTTTTCATATTCATCCAATTCTTTATCTGTATATAAATACATATGATCTGTCTTTTTCTTTTTTAACTTATCTATTAATCCCATATCACACCATCTCTTTCATACTGACCTGTTACTTCTAAAACATTGACATCCATATCAATCTCCATAAAATAATATATCATTATAAAACATATTTTACCAGCGTTTCATATTTCTTTGAAATTTTTCTATATAAGCGTGTCTTAATTCTTCTAAAGAAATATCAAAACATAATAAAACATCATTATAATACATTAAAACATCTACCAATTCTTTAAGCAAATCTTTTCTAAATAAAAACTGTTGAACGTCATCAACAGTTTATATCATCATGATTCTTTTCATCATTTTCATAGCGTTCAATAATTCTTTGCACAACTGGATGTCTAACAACATCTAAAGCTGTTAAATATACAAAACGAATACCTTTAACATCCTTTAATATATGCAAAGCTTTCTTTAAACCACTACCAACACCTTTAGGTAAGTCTATTTGTGTAATATCACCAGTAATAATCATTTTAGAATGAAAGCCAAGTCTTGTTAAAAACATTTTCATTTGTGCATCAGTCGTATTTTGAGCTTCATCTAAAATCACATAAGCATCCTCTAATGTACGTCCACGCATATAAGCTAATGGAGCAATTTCAATAATCCCTTTTTCAATATAACGCTCTGTTTTTTCCTGTCCAAGCATATCATATAATGCATCATAAAGTGGTCTTAAATATGGATCTACTTTTTCTTTTAAATCTCCAGGTAAAAATCCTAAACTTTCACCCGCTTCAACAGCCGGTCTTGTTAGAATAATTTTTTGAACTTCATTATTTTTTAATGCCTGTACTGCAAAAACAACAGCCAAATATGTTTTTCCAGTTCCTGCCGGTCCTATTCCAAAAACCACATCATTATGTTTTAATGCCTGATAATACTCTTTTTGACCTAAGGTTTTAGGATAAATGAGTTTCCCATTTGTTGTTCGTGCAATTTTAATTTGATAAAGTTCATCAATCATATTTAACTGATGATTTTTAGCCAAATTCAAAGAATACATAATATCTCTTTGACTAATTGCCTTTCCCTGCTTGACAAGTGCCAGTAAAGTACGAATCATATCTTCAACCTGTTGATTCTTTTCTTCTGTATTATCCATAACGATTTCATCGCCACGAACAACAAGTTCACATTGCATTGCTTCTTCTAATATACGTATATTTTCCTCCTGGCGACCAAAAAGTCTTGATATTTCATCCATCGTGCATGTTTCTAGTTTTAAGATTTTCTTCATTATTTTCTCCTTTAACTGCAATATCTTCAATCAGTGTATAATGCACCTTTAACGTTATTTTACTACGATTTCTTGTCATTTGTAAAACATTTTCTTTATCAATATAAGCTCCTGCAGGAATTTGACTGCGAATCTTTAATAACAACTGATAGAAGACATCTCCATGATCTTGTTTCAAATTTTTGACACTGGCTTCATATTGATGAAAAGTATAGGCATAAACATGTCCTTCGACAGGAATAATCTTCGTTTTATTTTGAGTAGAAATAATTGTATTTTCAACTAATAGATCTCCCTTTTTGACATAATCATTTTTCTTAACCATGATATTCCCACTTTTTACATCCAAAGATTGAATCATCCCATCTTGGCTGGCATATAGATTACGATAATCGTCTTTTTTTATATGATCTTGTTTACGTTTTGTATATTCGACATGAAAGACACTTCCTGTCTGATAAATATTCATATATTCTATTTGATCTTTATATAAATCTTTCAATTGTAATAATAAGTCATTTAAATGTTCATAGCTTTGAAGTGGTTTTAAAAAAGTAATATTTTCTTTTTCTAAAGTTTTTTTGATACTTTGATTCACTTGTGGTAATGTCCCATCAATTTGAATATCAAAAATAAGATAAGAACACATAAATAAACTGATGAAGAAAAAAAGCACACCTATAAAATTTAAGTGCTGTCTTGATAACAAAAAGATATATTTTAATATTCCTTCTGTTTTTATATAATGATAAGGATATGACCATTTTTTGAAATAATATCTTTGATATACTGGTAAATAAAAATAAAATTGATGATCATGTTTTTGAAAATGAGATAATTGAAGTTTATGATCTCTTGCAAATATTAATAAGTGATAAATCAATGATTCATCAATACAATAATAATCATACCCCATTTTCATCATATTCAATCACTTTCACACATCCACATAAACGTATTTCTTTTTCATCATAATAGGACATCTGTAAATCCTTCCCTCTCACAATTAAATCATAACCCTGCATTTGAATTTTAAACAGATGACAGTCCATCATTAAAACCTCATGATAATCATAAATACAAATTTTATCTTTATCAACAACCAGCATAATACCACCTCAGTGGAATATATGATATCAAACAAAAAAGAAGAACCAAAAGTTCTTCTTATCTTTGTTTACCTTTATTTTTTCTAGCAGCTTCTGATTTCATTTTACGTTTTAAACCAGGCTTAACATAAAATTCTCTTTTACGAGCTTCTGCAAGGGTACCTGTTCTAGAAACTTGTCTTTTAAAACGACGTAATGCATCATCTAATGATTCATTTTCTCTTACTACAGTTTTTGCCATATTGAACTTCCCCCCTTTACTAACACCAAATACATGCGTTATTATACATTGATAATAACAGAAAATCAAGTTTTTTTATATATTTCACGCTTGTTTATTTGTATTTTTATACTTTATTTGTGATTCATCAAAGAAATTCCAGAAGATGTTCCTATACGTGATGCTCCAGCACGAACCATTGCTTCCATATCTTCAAATGTTTTCACACCACCACTGGCTTTAACTTCACACTGATCACCAACAGTTTGTTTCATTAAGGCAACGTCTTGAATAGTCGCTCCACCTGTTGAAAAACCTGTTGACGTTTTTACGAATGTCGCCTTGGCTTTCATAGCCTGCTGACACGCCAAAACTTTTTCTTCATCCGTTAATAGACATGTTTCAATAATCACTTTTACACAATGTCCTTGGCTGGCATCAACAACCGTTTGAATATCCTGATAAACTGTATCCATATCTCCAGCTTTTAAAGCACCGATGTTAATGACCATATCTACTTCATCAGCCCCTTCTTCAATTGCCATTTTGGCTTCATAAGCTTTCACTTGCGAAGTGTTCGCTCCTAGAGGGAATCCAATGACTGTACAAACACGAACATCGCTTTCTTTAAGATACTCAGCACAGTATGAAACCCATACTGGATTCACACAAACTGATGCAAAGTCATATTGCATTGCCTCATCACACAACTTTGTAATATCACCTTTTGTGGCATTCGCTTTTAATAATGTATGATCAATCAATTTGTTCCATTTCACTTCCATCATTTTCGTCTCCTTTAAAAATTTTATTGATTGCTTCTAAAGCAACATATTTATCTCCAGGATAAGGATCATTACCAATGGCAGACGCCATAAACTGTTCATGTCCTTTCCCTAGAATCAAAATAATATCATGCTTATTGACAATTTCAATAGCTTGTTCAATAGCAATTCTACGATCTTCAATAATCACACTAACAGGTTTTTCTATATATTTTTGAATATCCTGACAAATATCTTGAATATCTTCATCACGATTATCCTCAGCTGTTAAAATGACTTGATCACAATATTGATTTGCTAGTTTTCCAATCTTTTGACGTTTGTTATAATTTTTCTTTCCCGGTGCGCCAAAGACTGCAATAATACGTCCATCTTTTTTGACTTGTTGAGCAAACTGAAAAACTTTTTCATAACTCTTGACATGTTGACAATAATCTACAATAACATGGAATGGATAAGGATGTTGTAATAGTTCCATACGCCCATCAACACCTTGAATATGTTCGACTCTATCTATCACTTGAGAAAGGGGCATTTCTAAAGCCAGCAAAGCCGTCATAACAGCTAACACATTAGATATATTAAAACGTCCTAAAATCCCTACAGATACATGCTTCAATTCATCATGCACCTGGACATCAAATTCACTATGATCAATAAAAACTTCTATATTTCTTGCCATGACATCCGCTTTATGTTCAATACCATAAGTCAAAATATGACATTTGATCTGATCTTTAACCAGATTATAAAAACGGACTTCGTCAGTATTTAATATCGCATAGCCTTTTTCATCAATCAATGAAAACAATTTAGCTTTGGATGCCATTAAATTTTCCATTGTGCCATGAAAATCTAAATGCTCTTCATAAACATTTGTAAATATACCAATATCAAAATGAACACCATCAACCCTTTTTAAAGCTAATCCATGACTAGAAACTTCCAATGTGACACCTTTGATTTCTTTTTTTACCATATCACTTAAATGTCTTTGTAAAAAGATTGTTTCAGGTGTTGTATAAGGACATTGTTCAATAATCCCAGCATATTCAATATTATTGGTTCCAATATAACCCATTTTTAGAAACTGTGATAAAGCATTTTTAATCATTAAAGCAACAATAGTTTTACCACTTGAACCAGTGACACCAATCATTGTCATCTTATAACTAGGATGATCATAGAATAAATCCGCAACTCTATTCAACTCATCTAAAACATTATCAACCTTAATATATAAAACATCTTTATGTTTAAAAGTTAAAGGCTTAGAATAAACAATACATTTAGCTCCTTGAAAAATAGCATCTTCAATATATTTATGTCCATCAACACTTAATCCATCAACACAAAAGAAAATGGAATCCTTACCAACATATCGTGAATCACTATGAATAGATTGAACTTTAAAATCTTCATCAACAGGAAATAATTCATTAATTTTCTTCACTCACAACACTTCCTATCAATATAGTATCTTGGCACTCTTCAATCAAAACATGATATATATGTCCTATAGAATCTAAAGGCAAGTTTGTTTTGACTTTTAAATAATTAGAGGCATGCCCTATCATATTTTCACCATCAGGTTCTTCAATTAAGACTTCTAAAGTTTTTCCAACTTGACTCAGTGCAAACTCATGCTGTAACTGATGAGATAAATCCATCAGTTCCTTAACTCTTTGATGTTTTATTGGGCCATCAACCTGATCTTTCATCTTAGCAGCTGGTGTCCCTCGGCGAGGTGAATAAGGAAAAACATGTAATTGATTAAAATGCATCTTTTGAATCCATTGATATGTTGTTTGAAAATCTTCTTCTGTTTCTCCTGGAAAACCAACAATAACATCTGTTGTAATAGAAAGTGTTGGTAATTTTTCTTTCAGTTCTTGGAGTTTTTGAGCAAATTCATCAGTTGTATAATGACGATTCATCTTTTTGAGAATTTTGTCACATCCTGATTGGATGGGAATATGTAAATGATCAACAATAATAGGTGAAGTCGCAATCAAATCTATGATTTCATGTGTAATCTGACTCATTTCAATAGATGAAATACGTAATCTTTTTAATCCCTTAACTTGGGTTGTTAAATCAACTAACAAATCATAAAAACTATAATCTTCAAAATCCTGACCATAACCCGCTGTATGAATACCTGTTAAAACAATTTCAACAAAACCATGATCAACTAATTTTTGAGCTTGTTGCAAAACACTTTCCCTATCTCTTGAGCGAATTCTTCCTCTAGCGTAAGGAATAATACAATAAGTACAAAAATTATTGCAACCATCTTGAATCTTTAAAAAAGCGCGTGTATTTCTTGTGAATTCATCAATATCTAAATCCTCAAAACGAGATAATTTCATAACATCTTCAACATGGATCACTGTTTGATGAGAGCTTTGATATTCTTCTACAAACTCAACAATACGATTTCTAAACTGTGTTCCTAAAACAACTCCTACCCCTTCAATTTGCGCCACTTCCTCACTAGCAATCTGGCTGTAACACCCAACAACACAAACTGTCGCCTGAGGATTTTGACGGATGGCTTTACGAATCATCTGACGTGATTTCGAATCGCCAGTATTCGTTACAGTGCAGGTATTAATCACATAAACATCTGCCTTATCTTTAAAATCAACACTTTCGTATCCAGCTTCATGAAAAAGCTTTAACATGGCTTCTGATTCATAAGTGTTGACTTTACAACCAAGTGTTAAAAAAGCAACTTTTTTCATAAATATCCTTTCTACTTATATTTTTTCATAATTTTCTTATAATTCTTTAAAGAGATATATTCTAAATTTTTAAGTATTTCCAAACAATCATGATATTGATAATTTTCAATAGCATAAGCAATCTTTTTAACATCTTCCAATTGTACATCTTTATGCGCATGTTCATCTTGAATAATAATTTTATTCATCAATTCATGACTATCTTTTTTAAAAATATAAAGAGTTTTTAATGGATTAAAATACAAACAGATATGGCGTTGATCTTCATAAACATTTTGTAAAGATGTAAACGCTGTACGAAAAATATGATAACCATACATTTCTATAGGTGTTTGTAGATTAACTTGAAAATTTTGAATATACTCACGATGCTGCTTTAAAAGTAACATCTGATAATCATGTGTATAACGTTGATTCACAAATGATTCCAGATAAGGGATGTAAATCGTCACCTGGCTTTGTGAGTCAACAAAATGCGGTGCTTCCTTTAAAAGATCAGCAATATCATTATTAAACATCTTCCGTTTTTCATCATAATTTAAATAATCTAATAAATCATAGTGCTGATTTAAAAAAGCTTCATAAATATTTTCAATTTTATTTTTTGTGAGTAAACCACGATAAATAATCTCATATGAAAACAAATCAAAATCTGTTTTGATTTTTGATGATAATCCCATCTTTTCTAAAAATGAACGATGATTTTCAATATCTTGATATAATTGAGTCTGTGAAAGAGGAATATGAACTCCAATCTTATTCAAACTCTCTATAAATCCCATGATGGCATCAACTCCCTACTAAAACCAATCACACTTAACATATACAGTGGTGCTGTTTCACTACGTAAAATTCTTTTCCCTAAAGCACATGTTTCAAATCCAGCCGCTTTCATCACAGCAATCTCACTTTCATCAAAACCACCCTCTGGTCCAACAACAATCGTCAATGTCTGGTAATCTTTTTTTAGTGCTTTTGCAAGTGTTTGATGTTCTCCCTGACGACTTTCTTCTTCATAAGCCACTAGATTAATATCACTGATATAATCTTTTAACTGAGACAATGTCATCAGTGAAGTGAGTTCCGGTATTTTTTGACGACAGGACTGTTCACTAGCTTCTTTTAAAATACGTAAATAACGTTCTCTTTTTTTATCAAAAGTTTTCATATCTGTTTTAATAATACTACGCTTAGATAAAAAAGGAACAATTCTGGACACTCCTAATTCAGTCGCTTTTTGTAGTACCCATTCAAACTTATCATTTTTTGGCAATCCATAAATTAAAGTCACTTGAACATCCAGTTCATTATTTTCTACCAATTCTTCTTTTTGTTGGAGAATTCCTTTATCTATATCTACGATTTCATATATGTAAACATGTTGATCTGGTAAAATACAAATCACCTGATCACCCGAGCGATAACGCATCACACGTTGCATATGTTTATGATTATAAGAATCAATATGTATATATGATCCCTCAATATTTGTAGCATCTATAAAATATCTTTGCATAACGTCCTCCTTTCGCTATTCTAACACATTTTCTTGGATATAAAAAGAAAAAAGGTTAGGAGATTTTTATCTTCTAACCTGCTTTGTTAGTCCTTTTGAATAACAAATTGTTGATTTTGATAATCAATGATAATATGATCATCTTTTTGAATTGTTCCTTTAATCATCTCTTTGGCCACTAATGTTTCAATATGTCCTTGAATAAAACGTTTTAAAGGTCTGGCCCCAAAAGTTGGATCAAATCCTTCTAAAGCGATTTCTTCTTTGGCTGCCTGTGATACATCAACAGAAATATTCTGCTGTGCTAGACGTGTAGAAAGTTGACCAATAAATTTATCAATAATTTTATATACAATCTGATGATCCAAAGAATTAAACATAACAATCTCATCAATACGATTTAAAAATTCTGGTTTAAAATGAGCTTTTAATTCCATTTCAACTTCTTTTCTTGTTTCCTCATTATTTCCCTGTAATAAATATTGTGAACCAATATTAGATGTCATAATGATAATTGTATTTTTGAAGCTGACGACATTTCCTTTAGAATCCGTAATACGTCCATCATCTAAAACCTGCAATAACACATTAAAGACTTCTGGATGGGCTTTTTCAATTTCATCCAATAAAACAATGCTATAAGGCGCACGTCTAACAGCCTCTGTTAATTGTCCACCTTCTTCATATCCAACATAACCTGGAGGAGCTCCTAATAAACGAGAAACACTAAATTTCTCCATATATTCACTCATATCAATACGGACAATATTCTTTTCACTATCGAATAATTGTTCTGCTAAACTTTTGGCAACTTCTGTTTTTCCTACTCCAGTTGGACCCAAGAACATAAATGAACCAATTGGACGGTTTTCATCATTGATTCCAGCACGTGATCTTAAAATAGCATCACAGATTTTTTCAATTGCTTCATCTTGACCAATGACTCTCTTTCTTAATGTATCATCAAGATGTAATAATTTTTCTCTTTCTGATTCCATTAG
>CALVFK010000002.1 GCA_944326805.1 uncultured Massilimicrobiota sp.
TAATATAGCACATTCTTTCACGACACGAATACATAAAGAAATCGTCCATGGAATCTGATACATCATATCCAGCCATAATGGTGTTAAACATAATGTCACAACAATTTCTGTCAGTACAACACACAAAATCCAAGTTGAAAAAGTTTTGGCTTCCTGTGTATTAATCTTACGTTTCAAAAAGAGAATAATCACAACAAAAAGAAGTGACAATAAAAGACATAGTGAAATTAATGTTATTTTATCCTGTAGTTTTAATGAATAAGCTGTGTCTGAAATACTCACGACATCTAACTGGCTGATATATAAAGAAGCTCCCAGTCCTAATATAACAATTAAACCAATCACAATCATTAAAACTTTTGTTGGACTCACTCTTTTAAAGTGAACATGAACCATTGAAGGAATGACACTGACTAAAATTGTTCCTAGTGTAAATCCAAAGAAAGGAAATCCGGTGGGGACAATAATCAATCCTATCACATCACTACATAGTCCAACCAGAAAAGCATAGCTTGGAGATAAAAAATACCCTGCTAACATTAACGGAATATATTCAAATCCAATCTTTAAACTCTCTGTTCCAAATAAAGGAATCATAATCGCTAATCTTTTACAAATAGCTGTCAAAATAATGAAAATAGCGGCTATCACTAATTTCATCACATTTCCTTTTTCAAAAGGATAAAATTTAAAAACATAAAAACCTAATGCAATAATAATCATTGCAATCACAACTTGTTCCATAACATCATGCTACATATAACAAATTTTCCTGCTTCATCCTCATTTCTAGTCCACAGGCGTTAATTCCGATTATATAACCGTACATACTTTGCTACTAACGTAGACTCCTCCTTCTTTTTTTATTTTTTATATCATACATGATTTATTCATTATTGACAATATTTCTTTCTTCACCTTTTAAAAATGAAAGTATATTTTCATAAACTTCATTGACACAACGTTGTCTGGCTTCAATAGAACCCCAGGCAATATGTGGTGTTAAAATCACTTTATCCATATTCTGTATAGAATAAATCACATCATCTTCTAATAATGGTTCATGTTCAAAAACATCTAAACCAACCCCAGACAGATGTCCTTCATTTAAAACTTTCACCAAAGCCTTTTCCTCAATAATACCACCACGTCCAACATTGATTAAATACGCTGTATCTTTCATTTTTCTTAAAGCTGCTTCATCAAATAAATAATGTGTCTGTTCATTTAAAGGCGCATGAATAGTAATAATATCAGATGTCTTTAATAACGTTTCAAAATCAACTTGCTGATAATCACTTGTTGCATTCTTGCCACTTGTTGAATAATATTGAACTTTTGCTCCCATCGCTTTAGCAATCCCAGCAACAGCTCTGCCAATATGTCCTAATCCAACAATCCCCCAAGTCATGGAAGACACATCATGAAAAACATCATCAAAATAGCTAAAACGTTCACTATGACAATATGCTTTAGATTTCACAAAACGATCATAAGCCACATTCTTTTCAATAAGATGCATTAATAATGCTAAAGTATGTTGAGCAACTGTTGTCGTTGAATAATCTTTGACATTAGCTACCTTGATGCCATGATCATGGCAATATTTCAAATCAACATTATTCGTTCCTGTCGCAAATAAACAAATCAGTTTCAAATGTTTTAATCCTTCTAAAACATCTTTATTCATAACATTTTTATTTGTAATGACAATATCCGCACCTAAGATACGTCCTCTTATTTCAGATTGTTTTGTATCTTCATACATTGTCACTTGTCCTAGTGAACAAAGTTTAGATAAATCAACATCTTTGCCAACAGAAGCACTCTGTAAAACAACAATATGAACATCTTCTTGACGAAGTAAAGTCATAAAATCTTCTAATGATACGTCTTGAAATAATTTCCCTAGATGAATGGCTTCATTTAAATCTAAGATATCTGTAGATAAAGCCACACCACACATTGCATTATCCACAATTTCAAATTTTAAAATATGTTGGATCATCGCAACTCCTAATGCTTTAGAAGTCATTGTTTTATCATCATCAATTGTTTCTAAAATATGTTGTTTAAAATGTTTTTCCTGCTGTTCACATTGATAAATACATTCTTGAAGTGATGTATATGATAAGATTTGATCCCTAACCAAATCATGATAAAGAAGTGGTAATACAACATCATAAAGTTCCAATGGAACGGGTTTACCATAACCTTTTGTAAAATTATACAGCAACGCTGTTCCTAATTCTTCATCTTTCATTCTATCTACTAGTTTCATCTTCATTTCCTCCCTCAAATAAATAAACTTCGACACGCTGTCTTTCTGCTTTTGCTTTATCATCATAGAAAATCATACATAATTTCATTTTCTTCTCTTGAATATCATATTTCATAATATTATACGAAATATAACGACTACGACTTTCTTTTAAACCACCAGTGGCACTACCCGCACCAATATAATAACAGCCATCTACCTCTCTAAAAAAAGGTAAATGCTTATGTCCATGAAATACATAATGTATGTTTCGTTTCTGTAACCATTCAATCAATAACGGTGCATCTACTAAAACCTTTGATGTTTCTACAATTCGATTAATAAATGTTTTTTCATGCCATTTGGTTTTAATAAATTGAGCCTTATCAATAGGATAAACATGATGATGCAACAAAACCAATAAAGTATAGTCTTCCAAATGATCAATCGCTGATAACTCATCATCAATTTCCATTAATTGTCTTTTTCCTATTTTCCCTCTAGCAAGATTTCCTTCACTGGTTGTATCCATTTTAATAATAATAATTTTTTCTTTTTCCAGAACCTTAATATTTTCACCTAACAAATAAGCAATGACTTTACTTTTTTGATTTCTTGCAAAGTTAAATCCATGCACAATCACATCATGATTTCCTAATATAAAAGTCACATTCGCTTTATAACGTTTCTTTAAACTATTCATAAAATCATTAGCTAAATACATATTTTTACGATTAGGAGATTCCATTAAATCACCTGTAATCAAAATATTCACAGGCCATAACGAAGGAAGTCTTGGCATCAATTCATCTAATGAAGCATAAAGTCGTGCTAGTCCTTTTTGACGTTTGTTTTTACCTAGATGCAAATCACTTAACTGAATAAAATAAGCATCATTTTGATAGTGTTGATATATATCAAACAAAGGTAATTGCTGTTCAATAGCCTTTTTAAGTTGAGTGAAATCTTCGATTTGTTTTATAGGAACGAAAACCATCTTCTGTTCCTGAAAAATCAAGCATCCCGGCCACGAATCCACATGATTCAAAGCACAGAAGAAAGCAGGGAAAGGATCAAAAAATGATAAATTATCTTTTTGAAAATGACCAGAAATCGCATAAAAACAGATGTTTTCATATGTAGGAAAAGATATCATTTTCAAATCATTTTCATCAAATCCTGGCACATATACAATATGAATTGCTTTTTCATAAGTTTGTGCAATTGTTTCCATTTCTACTGAAAAAGGAATATGTAAAATATGATCAACATCTTCCACTTTCATTAAATATGATAATAAGGCATATTCATCCTTTGTAATAGACTCTAAAACAGGGCATGAAATATGACGTTGATTTAACCATTGAATAAAACTTTGAAGATAGTCATAGGACATGAGAAAATCACGCATATATGCCAATTCATTACGATAAACAATATTAAAAAAGGTATTGATAAAGAAGATTTCATTCACTGTTCTTTTCACCTCGTAGATTTATTATACTACAAATAAAAATAGAAAAACATGGAAATTCATATTTTCCCATGTTCCTGTCAAATCTTTTTAGAATTTTAAATTTCTTGGTGTTCTTGGGAATGGTTCCACATCACGAATATTTTGCATACCTGTCAAATACATCAAGAAACGATCAAAACCAAGACCAAATCCTGCATGTTTACATCCACCAAATCTTCTTAAATCCATATACCACTGTAATCCTTCTTTTGACATCTGTTTTTCATCCATGATTTTTTCAAGAACATCATATCTTTCTTCACGTTGACTTCCACCAACAAGTTCCCCAATACCAGGCACTAACAAGTCACAAGCTGCAACAGTCTTACCATCATCATTTAAACGCATATAAAAGGCTTTGATTTCTTTTGGATAATCAGTTAAAAATACCGGTCCACCTACAATTTTTTCACAAATATAGCGTTCATGTTCACTATTGAGGTCCATACCCCATTCTACCTTATTTTCAAATTTGACATCAGCTTTTTTTAAAATATCAATCGCTTCAGTATAAGTCATTCGTTTAAATTCACTATTTCTTACATGTGTAATTCTTTGAATACATTCTTTATCAATCATTTGTTCAAAGAACTTCATTTCTTCTGGAGCGTTTTCTAAAACATAATCAATACAGTATTTTACCATATCTTCAATTAAATCCATATCATCTTCTAAATCTGCAAAAGCAATTTCTGGTTCAATCATCCAGAATTCACTGGCATGACGTGATGTATTTGAATTTTCCGCTCTAAATGCTGGTCCAAATGTATAAACATCTCTAAAAGCCATACAGAAAGCTTCAACGTGAAGTTGCCCAGTCACTGTTAAGAAAGCTTCTTTACCAAAGAAATCTTTATCAAAATTTGTATCATCAATCGTTGTTGCTCTAAACATTTCACCAGCACCTTCACCATCATTACTTGTAATAATAGGTGTATGCACATAGACAAATCCCTGTGACTGGAAAAATTCATGAATCGCCATTGATAAAACACTTCTTAATCTAAAAATAGCATAAAAAGTATTTGCACGTGGACGAAGATGTGGAATTTCACGCATATATTCAAAAGAATGTCTTTTCTTTTGTAAAGGGAAATCATCATCACAAGCCCCTTCTACAACAACTTGTGTTGCTTCTATTTCAAAAGGCTGCTTAGCCTGTGGTGTTAACTTTAACTTTCCTAAAACACGAATTGCACTTCCCGTACTAATATGTTTCACTTCATCGTAGTTTGTTAAAGTGTCCTGTAAATAAACAATTTGACAGTTTCTAAAATAAGTTCCATCATTCAAAGCAATAAAACCAACTTTTCCATTATCACGATTTGTACGTACCCAACCATCTAATTCAACATATTCGATACTTTCCGTTTCAAATTCTTCACCAGATAAAATCATTTCATATAATTCTCTGACTGTCATAAATTCAAACATAACTCTCTCCTCCTTCTTATAAAAAAGTCGTTCCTCAAAAGGAACGACTATATCGCGGTACCATCCTTATTTGTATTCTTAACAAATACACCCTTTTTAAATAACGCCTCTAAGCGGGATAGTCTACTTTTATTTCTCCTATCCGGTTCATTGAGTGTTCCATATCATTCCCATTTCTTTTGCTTTCACCATCCAAAAGTCGCTTTAAAACTTATGAATCATATGTTCTCAAATCATTACCTGTATATTTATTATTAACATTTTTTCAATAAAATTTCAACACTTTATTCATCATTCACATGCATTTTTAAAACCAGTTCCTGAATAGCCACCACAACATCAACTGTTTGTACAACAACATCATCTCTAACTGTAAAATGTGTATGGGTAAAATCAACAATACCTTTAATACCTAAATCCATCAAACGATCGACTGTTTCCTGAACATTTTCACTGATTGCTAAAATGGCAATTTTACATCCATCAGGAAATGTTTTTTCTAAATCATCAATATGATAAAGTTTAACACCAAAACGTTCTCCAACTTTATTTTGATCTAAATCATAACCACAAACAATCTTTCCGACTGTATATTGCCAGCGATTATATTTTAAAATAGCACTTCCTAAATTACCGACACCAATCAAAATAATAGATTCATCCAAACCTAAACCTAAAACATTATTTAAAATATTAATAATATCTTTTGTATCATAACCTATTCCACGTTTTCCTAAAGCTTCTTTACTTGTTAAAAAACTGAAATCACGACGAATCGTTGTATCTAAAATTCCCGTTGCTTCAGATAATTCACTAGATAAAAAATTATTCTTTCCTTCATGTTGCATATTGCGTAAAGCTTTTAAATAAACAGGGAAACGGGACATCGTTGCTTTTGATATTTTATGTTGTTTTTTTTCCATGATTATTCACCAAGACTTTCCATTTCTAAATCATATGATGGTTTCACCATCAAATCAAGCGATGAAAATTGCTGATGTTCATACATAATACGGGCTGCTGAAGCAATCATGGCAGCGTTATCTGTACAATAACGCATAGGTGGAAATAATACTGGAATATCACTACGTTTTGTCAGTGCTTCTCTTAATCCCTGATTGGCACTGACACCTCCAGCAACAATAATTTCTTTGACTTGATAATCCTTTGCTGCTTTCAGTGTTTTCGATACAAGAACATCCACTGCCACCTCTTGAAATGAACATGCTAAATCTTCTGGAACAATATCTTCATTTCGCTGTGAGGCATTATGACAAAGATTAATCACAGCTGATTTTAAACCACTAAAAGAAAAATGATAGCTGTCATCATTCATAGGCAGTGGTAATTGATAACTATGCTTTCCTTCTTTAGCCATGCGATCAATGACTGGTCCACCAGGGTAAGGCAAATGCAATACACGCCCTACCTTATCATAAGCTTCACCAATCGCATCATCTAAAGTTTGTCCAATGACTTCAAATGAAAATTCATGTTTCATATAAACAAGTTCACTATGTCCACCACTGACAACCAGACACAGACATGGATATTTTATATCCTCTACAAGCTCATTAGCATAAATATGTCCAGCAATATGATGAACTCCAATCAATGGTTTATGATAAGCCAAAGCCAATGTCTTTGCTGCCTGCATTCCAACATGCAATGAACCAACAAGACCAGGTCCTTTTGTAACCGCAATTGCATCAATATCCTGCATATTGATTTTAGCCTCATTAAGAGCTGTCTTTAAAACCGTAGATACACATTCTACATGCATACGACTGGCAATTTCAGGAACAACACCACCAAATAAACGATGTGTATCAATTTGTGATGCGACTACATTACACAATAACTCACGTTGATCTTTTAAAATAGCTATAGACATTTCATCACAGCTTGATTCAATCGCTAAAATAAGACTCATTCTTTTTCCCTCCTTTTCGTCATTAAATAGGCATCTTCATGATTATCCTGATAATAATCAGGACGAACTGCCTGAACTAAAAATCCATATTTTTGATATAAAGCGATCGCTTTATGATTTGATTTTCTCACTTCTAAACTGATTGTTTCTACATCATCATTCATACGATCTAATGCATACTGTAAAAGTTTTGCACCATAACCTTGCGACTGATATGGTTTTGCAACCGCAATTGATGCAATTTGAGCCTGTTCATACATGATCCAGACATCAATATATCCAATCACTTCTTTTCCTTTTTTAAATACAAAAAGATGTGCAAAAGGATTATGAAATAATTCATATTCAAAATCTTCTTGAGTCCAAGGTGAGGGCATCACATCTTTTTCTAAAAGAACAATAGCCCCAAGATCATCTTCACAACATTTTTCTATAGGCATATCTTTTTAGCCTCAACATCTTTAAGATAACGTGGAACCAAAGCATCCACATTTTCACAAGCAGGTTCATTTTTAGCTAATTCATGTAAATGATTAGCCAAATCAACTTCTACATGCTCATATCCCACGACTTCATTTTGTCCGACGACTTGAAAATCTTGGTAATCCTGCATAAATTGAGGAAAATCTGCAATTGCTATCATTTGTTCAGGAAGCAATGCTTTGCCTTGATCATAGGCACAAACAAAAACTTTTTGACTACGGGCATCAATCACTGATATACATTTTTGTAAACCTGCATAAGCCGCCAAAGATGAAATAGCTTTAATACGAACAGATGAAATCACACTCAATGTTTTTGCAATTGTCAAAGCCACTCTTTCACCTGTATAAGAACCTGGTCCAATGGTAATAACCATTTCATCAACATCCAATAGTTCTTTATGATATTTATTTAATAATCTTTCTAAATAAGGAATAGCATTTTCTGATTGACGTTTCGATCCCATTTCCTGGATAGCTTCTAAACATTGATCATCTTCATATAAAGCAACCATTAAATATTGATTAGATGTATCCATGATTAATTGCAACATATGTTCATCTCCTTTAATAATTGCTGATATTGTTGACCATGTGCAACAAAAGTCATATGACGAGTCTGATCTTTATTTTTTGTCATATGAATTTCTAATCTATTGTCTGGAAGTATATCTTGAATATACATTGGCCATTCAATGACACAGACACCACCATCTTCAAACATTTCTTCAAATCCCAGTTCTTCATTTTCTCCTTCTAAACGATAAGCATCAAAATGATAGAAAGGCACTCTGCCTTGATATTCCTTGACAATCGTAAAAGTAGGTGAATTAATAATCTTTGTCACCCCTAATCCTTTTCCTATCCCTTTTGTAAAAGTTGTTTTTCCAACACCTAATTCTCCTTCTAATGTAATCACAGTATTAGGAAATAAATGTTTTGCCAGTTCTTCTCCAAAATCAATCATATCCTGTTCATTTTGAAAATCCATGATGACCTCTCCTTTTTCTATAATTTCCACTTTGATAATAATGATACCAGTGTTGAGCAAAACCCGGTCTAAAAGGTCCTGACATATTCATCGCCATATCAATCAATTGAGAAAGCTGAAGATGTAATATATCATCCAATTCATCACTATAATTCATGGCAGCTTTATGCTGCTGATATTCTTCTTCATCTAAAATTTTATATTTATAATCAGGAAAAACCTTTAAATCTAAATCATAATCAATATATTTCAAGGCTTCACCATCATATAATGTTGGAGATGCGATATTACAATAAAAATGCACTCCTGTCTTACGAATCATACAAATCACATTATACCATTTTCGCTTAGGGAAATAACAAATGGCTGGTTCTCTTGTATACCATTTACGACCATCAGCTTCTGTAACAAGCGTTCTATTGTTGACAACAATAAAATGATGTGGTGTTTCTTCTAAAACAAGCCCTTTATCCCAGCAGCGATGAATACTTCCATCATGTTTATAACAATGAATAAGGATATTTTGACCAACAAATGTCTTATTCATAATCAATAACCTCTTTCTATAACAGAAATATTATACACAAGTTCACCTCTTTTTTAAAGTAAATTTACTATTTTCTAATGTATAAAAAAATCTCTCATAAAGAGAGATTAAAAAGCATTTTTTAAACGTGAATATAATAATGGCACAACAATCATACACAATATGAGCGTCGGTGCAACATAAATCGCATTATATCCTAATGAATAAACAATAGGGTTCATACCTTCAGGAGCATAGCTGGCAAACAAGAATGCACCAGATGCAAAATGAGATAAATACTTTAAAAACATAGCCAAAACAACACCCCAGCAAATAGAAATATGCCCTATTTTTTGAGTTTTGATTAATGGTGTTAAACCACAAACAGCCAGTGGTAAAACATAATCAAGTAAGACTGACCAAGGCCCATAATATTGAGCAATTCCTAATACAAATTGCAATAAAGCAACACCAACACCACAGATCACCCCATAACCGGCTCCCATCAAATATCCACATAACATAATCGCAATAACATCAACTGAAATCGTTCCACCTTGTGGCAGCGAAGGAATGACTTCATTGACATAACTTAAAACAAGTGTAATCGCCATAAACATCGCAAGCATACACATGTTTCTAATTGAGTACTCTACTCGCATCACATTTTTCATCATCTTTCTTCTCCTTTCATTCAGCCAACAAATAAAAAAAGACTTTTCTACCCACGTAAAAAAGTCACAATTTCATTATTTGCACTCTCTACGCTGGCATTACCCAGTTCAGATCATAAGGGATAAGGTTTCCACCTTTCTCAGCAAAAATGCACCCCTGGCTTATCTCTATTATAATCCTTTTTAGAAAAAATACAAATATTTTTGATAAAACATTTTTTCCTAGTTTTTTTATAAATAAATGTTATAATAAGAGGGAATTAAGGGAGGATAAGAAAATGGCAAAAATTATTGCAGTTAATGCTGGTAGTTCATCTTTAAAATTTCAATTATTTGAAATGGATGATGAATCTGTCATTACTTCTGGTGTGATTGAAAGAATCGGTTTAGAAGACTCTATTTTTACAATTAAATTTAATGGTGAAAAAGATGTTCGTACTTTACCTATTCCAACACATAAAGAAGCTGTTCATTTATTATTAGATACATTATTAGAAAAAAATATCGTATCATCACTTGAAGATATTAAAGGTGTTGGACATAGAGTTGTTCAAGGAGGTTCTTATTTTAAAGAATCTGCCGTTATTGATGATGATGTTATTGGTAAAATTGATGAATTAAAATCATTAGCACCTTTACATAACCCAGCTCACTTAACAGGATACTATGCTTTTAAAGAAGCTATTCCAAATGCTGGCGCAGTAGCTGTTTTTGATACAGCATTCCATCAAACATTAGAACCAAGATGTTATATTTATCCAATTCCATATAAATTCTACACTGATTATAAAGTGAGAAAATATGGTGCACATGGAACTTCTCATTATTATGTTTCTCAAAAAGTCATTGAAAAATTAGGAAATCCTGAACATTCTAAAATCATTGTTGCTCACTTAGGAGCTGGAGGTTCTCTTACAGCAGTTAAAGATGGAAAATCTATTAATACTTCAATGGGATTTACACCATTAGCTGGAATTATGATGGGAACACGTAGTGGTGATTTGGATCCTTCTATTATTGACTATCTTATTGAACAAGTCGGTATGGATATGAAAGATGTTATTCATATGTTAAATAAAGAATCTGGTTTATTAGGTGTTTCTGGTGTATCAAGTGACTTTAGAGATGTCTTAAATGCAGCTAATGAAGGAAATGAAAGAGCAAAACTTGCGATTGATATTTTCTTTAGAAGAGTTATTGCTTATATTGGAAGATATTTTATTGCTTTAGGTGGATGTGATGCTATTGCATTTACAGCAGGTATTGGTGAAAACTCTGCTTATGCAAGAAAAGAAATTTTATCATTAGTAAGTGAAGCCTTAGGTATCATTGTTGATGACGACGCTAATGAAAATGGTGAAGGTGAACGTTTAATTTCTACACCAGAATCAAAAATTAAAGTTTATGTCATTCCAACAAATGAAGAACTTGTCATTGCTAGAGATACAAAACGCTTATTAAATTTATAATCAAAAAGATGCAGAGATTTTTCTCCCTGCATCTTTTTTTACATATTGTCTTCTTTTTTTGATCTATACTTCAACATGATCATCAAACCAAGACTTCCTCCAGCTAATATCATCATATTCATGATATCTGATGAGTCCCCAGTTTTCACAATTACCGGTATTCTGCTATTTTCATACTGTAAGCTATGTATGTTTCCAATACCTTCAAGTTGATTGTCAATCACAATCTTCACGACTTCATCAGATAACTGATAACCTTGTGGTGCTTTGGTTTCTTTAAGAAAAACAATCTGACCATATGTTAAATCTGTAAAAGTCACTGTTCCTTTATTGATGTCAGCTTTGACTGTCTTTAATGGATTTTGACACTTTTCATCTGAATATAGCGTAAATTCAAAATCATTATGAACAATGTTTTGTTGTGTCTGACTGTCAATCTTATTGACCTGAATATCAGTTAAAACACGATAATCTGTCATTGTCAATGTCATATCCTGCATCTGATCCACAGTGAAAACAATTGATGATGCTTTCTTATATCCTTCTGGTGTTTTGATTTCAGTAAGTGTATAAGTTTCACCTGCTTTTAATCCTTTAACATTATGATATGTTCCATCTGTTGTCCATTCATCAATGATGTTATTTTGCTGGTCAGTTATCTGTAAAATAGCATCCTTAACAGCAATCCCTTTGTCATCTATCTTTTGAACGCTCACTCTTGTATCGACCATTGATAAATGCATATCTTCAGCTTCTTTGACTGTAAACTGTATTTCATTGGCAGTCACATATCCATCCGGTGTTTTGATTTCTTTTAAAATATAAGTTTCACCAACTTTCAATCCTTCTACAAAATGTTTAGTTTCATCACTGACCCATTGATCAACAATATTCTTTGTTTTGGTACTGACCACCTGTAACGTGGCCCCTTTGACAGGTTTTTCATCTGCATCTAACTTTGTCACATCTACCTGTGTATCTTTCATTACAATCGCTTGTTTGTTTTTAGACATTGTAAACTTCACATCTTTGGCATAAGTATAACCAAGTGGTGTCAAATCTTCACGATAGATATAATCTTTTCCCATGACAAGTCCTTTAATGAAGTGCGTCTTACCATCACTTACCCAGTGTTCTATAGTTTCTCCAGTTTCAGCATCTATCACGGTGTATTCTCCACCTTTGAGTTCTGTTCCATTGAGATCTTGTTTAGAGAAATAAGTTTCTGTTAGCTTGTTGTTGACCGTCTTTTCGACTACATATTCTTTCGTTGTATTGTCTTTCATTTCAAATTCAAAGATGACAGGTTCATCCAGAAGCACATAGCCATCAACAGTCTTGATTTCTTCCACCTTATACTGTGCTCCATTTGTTCCAAGTGGTAAATCCTTTAATTCCAGTTTTCCACTTTCATCAATCATGTAAATACCATCAGTTGCAGTGTCCATGTTGACAGAATCACCTTTTTTGTAGATGATCTTTCCAGTTGCCGGATCAACAATATCGCTGTTAGCTGTTACTTTGAACTGTGCGCCACCAACCGCTGTATCTTTATCTAACTCAAATGTCTTATGTAAAATCAAATGACCTGTTGGTTTTTCATTAACAAATGTCACTTCAATGACTGGCTGATGATCTTCATCAAAAATGATGTCCTGACGATCAGAAGAAATTTCAACCTTGATGTCATCACCTATTAAGAATCCTTCAGGTGTTTTCAATTCTTCAAGAGTATATAATCCTGATTCTACCATATCATCCAAGACAACATATCCCTTTTCATCAGTCGTCCATTCATCCTTATAAACTAAACCGACTTTCTGCTTAACATAATTTCCATCTTCATCTTTTAGCTTGAATGTGGCATGAGATAAAGTGACTTTCTGCCCCTGATGATCAGTTTTAACAATCTTTAGCCATGCCTTGAATGGAGCATTGTTGACCATTCTATATTCAATTTCCTGATCTTCATCAATAGTGATAAAGAAATCACCACTGGCATAATAATTTTCTGGTGTTTTTGTTTCCTTGATTTGATAGATACCATAAGGCAAATCAACAGATGTATCTCGCCCTGTTTGATCTGTGACGAGCACATCATATGTTTTGGATTTTTCCCATCCATTCTTTTGAACATCTGAGTAAAGTTTGATTGTAAATTCAACACCTGCCAAACCTTGTGTGATACCACTTGATCCATCAGAACCCATCTTAGCCACTTCCAGCTTTCCTTTGATGACCTGTTCCTTAGAAACAACATTTTGTGTCACAACCTGCTGTGTTGAATTAGAAGATGTCAATGTCACAATCTGTGGAGAATCCAACAAATATCCAATACTTGGTTTTGTTTCCTCGACACGGTAACTTCCCATTGGCAAATTAGACCAAGAAATTTTCGCATGACTGTTAGTTGTCTTCGTTCCTGTATCACCCCAGACACCATTACCAACTGTCTTTTGAGAAATAACTTCATCTTTTTTATAAAGTACTGTCCCATCAGCTGGACTGAGAATATTCTGATTAGCTTTTAAAACATATTCCGCTTCTTTTAAAGTGGCATCACCTTGAGCAGTATTACCAGTTTCCTTATCCTGTTTTTCGAGTTCAATTTTCCCTAGAACAGGCTCATTATAGATTTCAATCGCATAAGTTTTGCCATTTTCAGTCACACTTTGGTTCTTTTCCAGTGTCACAATGACATAGTTTTGTGGCGCTTCCTTTTCACGAATCGTATACGTTCCATAATCAAGTAAACCTGTTTTGGCAATACCTTCATTGTTTGTAGATATTGTCGAAACAACATGACTGCCACTCAATACTTCAAACTTTGTCCCAGCTTTCTTGACTATCTCTCCTGTTTTCTTATCTTTCTTGACAACTTGAATATAGCCTTGTTTCCAGTTATTGGTTTGTGTAAATGAAGCTGTCTGTCCAGCTTTTAATTCGACTGAATGAACTGTTGAATCCAAAACAAGATGATCTGGCACTTTAATTTCCTGTATATAGACAGTTGTCGGTTTTAATTGACTGATTGTCACTGTTCCATCTTTTCCAGTTGTATATGTACCTAGACTTGGATTCATATTGGCATTATAGGAAATCTTGAACTGTACATCAGCAATATCATTTCCCTTATTGTCCTTCTTGGCAATCTTTAAAGCAGACGTTCCTATCTTGATTTTAAAGAAAGCACTTGGTAAAGCTTCATCCAGTTTTCCAGCAATCGCAACTTTTTGATAACTTTCAGAACTATCCAGACAAATAAGCTGTCTTTTGTTTAAATCAAGACTGTTTGTTGCTGAAACAGTTTTGGTATTTTCAAAAGAAGCATTGGCTGTCACTTTGAGAACATTTCCGCTTTTATCAAATGATAAACCATCAGATTTGAAATCATATCTATCCAAGACACTATTTTGATCATTCATCTCCATATAGTAATGACGGCCATCAAAGTCCGTCATTTCGTAAGTCTTGGCTAAACTTTCACTTTTTGCAGAAAAGCTTGGAATCTTGCTCCAGGATATCAATGTTTCACTATAAGAATCATAGTATTTTTTGACATTGGATTTTGTTGTAGAGTTAGACCAATTCAATGCGTTATAGACTGAAGTCGCTCCACTCGTTGTCACTCCTCGATAGCTTCCATCTGCCTTTCTTTCACCTACCATGATTTCCCATACAATGATCTGAGCAGCATACCATTGATAGGCATTACCTTTGACTGCTTTTAATGATCCACTCGTATTGTATTCCACATTGATTTTTGTAGGAGCAAGACTTAAGACTCTACTAATCAATGTTTCTTTTTGTGAAGCACTTAAGTATTTATTTTTCTGTGCTTCTTCAATCAAATCAATCGTATCAGTCGGTGTATACTGTGTTCCATCATGAACAGCCTTGCCATGTTCAAGACAATAAAAATACTGCCCATTTGTTGTTAAAAGAACAGTTACACCTTCATCATAGGCACTTTCATCCAAGATTGTGCCATCATTGAGTTTGGCTCCATCTTTTGTCGTGACACCTGGCAAATAATTGTAGGTGTTCATCTCATAAGATGCTGCGTGAACTTGACTTATGTTCAACGCAAATAAACAAGATAAAATTGATAATAAAACTTTTTTGAATGCATGAAATAGTTTATGTTTATTCATCCTTTTCCCTCCTTTTTGTGGCTAAACATAACTTTTTGTCTACATCACCTCCTTTCATTGAAGACAAAAAAAGACAGGTTTTCTCCTGCCATGAAATTAATTTGATAATGAAAAAATCCCATTTAAAATGGGATCACTATTTGGGCTATAAAACTACATATCACTGTCATACATGCTACAAAAACAAGTCCTTTTTGTCGATAAGCAAAATAAATACCTGCCAATCCCCCTATAAGAGCACTAGCTATATTTCCAGTTGCATAAAGAATACTTGGAAAAGTTAAAGCCGATAACACTGCATAGGGAACATAATACAAAAGTGAGCGGATAAAACGAGAATGGATTTCTTTTTTAAAAAACGTGAGTGGCAACATTCTAGGCAAATAAGTCATGACTGCCATAACCAAAACAGTCGTCAGTAAATAACTTGTCATTATTCTTTTTCCTCAACAGGGTAGCGCCAAGCTCCATACAATGCTGCCAGTAATGTTGCGATAATCAATTGAAATCCATTCGATAATCCTTGAAATAAAGGAAACACATACATCAATGTTGAAAGAACAGCTGCCAACACAACAACTTCTCCAATAGCACGCGATTTTGAAGATGCAGGAATAATAATAGCTAAAAACATACCATATAAAGCCAGTCCCATTGCACTTTGTAAAGAGGCTGGTAATAGATTAGTTAATGTTTCACCTGCCAGTGTTCCACTTGTCCACCCGATAATCGGTATCAGTATAAAACCTGCCATAAAAGGAAAAGAAAGAGTCTGCTGTTCTAATGATGCCAGACTAAATGTTTCATCTGTAATACCAAAAGAAATCACCATTCTTTCAAGTGTTGACATCTTTTGATCAATCTTTTGACTTAAAGACAATGACATTAAAAAATAACGAGCATTAATCATCAAGAGTGTTAAAGCAGTTTCCATATAAGATGCCTGAACAAGCATTAAGGACACCCCTGCAAACTGTCCTGATGATGTTAAATTTGTTATAGAAATCAAAGTTGCCAGTCCTAATGGTAAGCCACTTGAAGCCACAAAAACACCAAAAGAAAAAGAAACTGGAAAATATCCTAAAGCAATCGGCAAAGATCTTCTACACCCACTCAAAAATTCCTCCATCAAATCCCCTCCATATATCCCTATATGATACATGAATCAAGATTACTTATCAAATAAATTTTTTTCAATAAATGTCATAATTTCTTCTCTTGATGTTAAAACTTGATAAAAAGACTTTCTTAAATCTAATCTTTGAATATCTACTGAGCGAATATCACTCAATTGAATACGACAATATGTTATATGTGTATCAGTTTTTATTTTAATATCTTTTTCAAAAAGTGGGTTAACAGGTGTCGAATCTTTCTTGATAGATGTACAGGGAACAACAAGCATCTTATATCCCATATCTTTCAAAACATAACACCAATGTCCATCCATTAATTCTTTAGGAAAACCTCGTCCAATATTAAAATAAGCCAATTCATGGATATGCGGTCTTTTATGTACATGATAGAAAGTCTGATTACAATCCCCATCTTTTACAAGATGACAATAGAAATATTCCAGCTGGCTCGTTTGATGCAACAAAGCATAGCTATATTTTTCAACATCATAAACACCGGATTCTTCTAATTTTTTTAAAGATTTATTCATTTCTAGTAAATTATTACGTATACTCATAATAACCCTCCTATTATTTATATACGCATATTTTTCTCATTTTTCTTTTTTTTAAACGAAATTTTTTTATTTTTTTATTTTACAGGTGTGATGAAGTGATTTTTAAAATATGAAAACTATTATCTAACGGTTCATGTATAATAGCATTATTGATGAAGTCACAATCTATAGCGCCAGGACTTTTTAAGTTGACGAGGACCAGATTTATCGAAAGATTCGGCGGATGATCTGGAGGTATGATGCTACCTGAACGATGGACAAAAATAATGAGTGATCATTAAACAAATATCATCAGGCATCACTTCATCATATAATCAATTGAATATATGGAGGAAGATTTTATGTGTGGAATTACTGCTTATTGTGGAAAAGGAGAAGCTTTGCCTTTTTTAATGCAAGGTTTATCTAAATTGGAATATCGTGGTTATGATAGTGCCGGTATTACAACATTAGAAAACAATCAATTAGTCACTATCAAATGTAAAGGGAGACTGGAAAATTTAGAAAACAAACTGAAAAGTCATCAATTACATGGACATGTGGGTATTGGACATACAAGATGGGCAACACATGGTATACCATCCAATCTGAATTCACATCCACATACCAATCAAGATGAAACAATCGCATTAGTGCATAATGGTATTATTGAAAATTATCGTGAATTAAAAGATGAACTTATCAAAAAAGGATATCAGTTTCAATCTGATACTGATAGTGAAGTTGTTGTCTTGCTTTTGGATAGTCTTTATGAAGGAGATCTTTTAGCAGCAACACAAAAAGTCTTAAAACGAATCAAAGGAAGTTATGCTTTATGTATTCTTTCAACACTTGAACCAGAACATATCATCGTTGTTAAAAAGGATAGTCCTTTAATCATTGGAAAAACAAATGATGCTTATGTTGCTGCTAGTGATATTCCTGCTCTATTAGAGTATACAAAAGATGTTTATTTTTTAAATGACTATGAAATGGCTGTTTTATCATGTGATCATATTGATTTTTACAATCAAGATGGACTAAAGATTGAAAAAACTTCAACAACAATTCCTTATGATTTAGAAGCAGCCAAAAAAGATGGTTATGATACTTTTATGTTGAAAGAGATACATGAACAGCCTCATGTTATTGCAGAAACACTAAGAGGTCGTATTCATCAACAACATATTGTCCTAGATGAATTAAAAGACATTGATTTTTCAAAATTCAACAAAGTCTATTTTGTAGCCTGTGGAACAGCCTACCATGCTTCATTATGTGGGGCTCATGTTTTAAAGAAAGTTGCTCACCTTCCTGTATTAAATGAAGTCGCAAGTGAATTTCGTTATAATGACCCATTAATTGATGAAAAAACTTTAGCCATCTTTGTATCACAATCCGGAGAAACTGCTGATACTTTGGCTGCTTTGCGTTTAGCCAAAGAAAAGAAGGCCACAACTCTTGCGATTGCAAATGTTTTAGGAAGCACCATTTCTCGAGATGCAGATTATGTATTATATACATGTGCCGGTCCAGAAATTGCTGTTGCATCGACAAAAGCTTATACAACACAGCTTGTCCTTTTAATCTTATTAGCTTATTATATTGCACAGAATTTGAATCAGGATATACATGATGATGTTATGAAACAATTACAGCTTATTCCTCAATATGTCGACAATATTTTAAAAGATGAACCGGTATTTGCACAATATGCACAGATGTTAAAGGATATGCATGATGCTTATTTTATTGGAAGAAATTTAGATTATGCCAGTGTGCTTGAAGGTGCTTTAAAACTTAAAGAAGTTTCCTATGTTCACGCTGATGCTTATGTAGCAGGTGAATTAAAACATGGTCCAATTGCCTTAATCGAAGATGGTTCTGTTGTGATTGCTGTCGCAACCCAGCCCCATGTTGCTCAAAAAACAATCAGCAACATCCAGGAAACGATTGCCAGAGGGGCTCGTGTCATCTTACTGACAACCCACCATGAAGAAGTCAAAAACGTACAAAACACATACTATTTACCTGATGTTGAACCAACTTTGCAAGCAATTCTGGTTGCTATTCCTTTACAGCTTTTGGCTTATTATACAGCCTGTCTTAAAGGTTGTGATGTTGATAAACCACGAAATCTAGCTAAATCTGTGACGGTTGAATAAAACACTTTCGAGTGTTTTTTCATTTTGTTAAAAGTATTTCATGTGAAAAATGAATCTTTATTCTTCACAAGAAGTTATGAAATTGATATAATATTAAACGAGGTGATGAATCGTGGAAAAACGTGAACCAAAAGATTTAACAAATTATGATAAACGTTTTGAAGAAGATCCAAGCTCATTTAATGATTTTCAAGCTATGGATTATGTAAAGGAATTGAAAAATCAGGGACGCACAGATGATGCAATTGAGGTAGGAAAGACTTTCTTACAAGTTGGTGAAGGTTTAAGTGGCTTTATCAATCATTATGGTTATGCACTTTATAATAAATATATCAATATTGATGAAGATAAAATCAAAGAAAAAGAAGATTTATTTTTCTCTATTGTTGATGAAATCACAGATTTATGTAAACAAGAAAAATATTCTCCTTTAGAAGCAACAATCAATAAAGCAATGAAATATGTTATGAATCAAAAGCCAGTGAATTATCAAAAATTATCTGCCCTTTTAGATAAACTTGATGTTCAAACATTAAGCATTGATCCTTTTATTAACAATGCTGGTAAAGAATTTGAATCTAAAAAAGAAAAATGGTATCGCTTAAAAGTGAGATGCTCATATGAATTAGAAAATTATAAAGACTGTGTAGAATATGCTAATAAAGCATTCACACAACCTATCAAATGGCACTATAACAATCTTAACTGGGTGAAATATTATCGTGCTTCTTCGCTTGTTCATTTACAAAGATATGAAGAAGCAGAAAATGAATTCTTAGCTTTAGGTAATAGAGTTCCACATGTTGATTCTTTCCAGATTCTTTATGATTTATATATGCATACAGGAAAAGTGAAAGAAGCTTATACAAATCTGATTTATAAATTCTTTAAATCTGGTTATAATCTTGGTGAATTATCAACTTATGAAATGATTTTAGAGATGGTCAAAACGGGTCAAAATCAAGAAATCATTAATTTGGCTGATGCTTTTGTTTATCAAATCAAAGCAGAAAATCAAAAAGATGTTTCACAAAACACTATTTTAGAACAATATCAGAATATGGATAGCAGTTCTTTATATGATCGTTTGTATAACCAATTAATGGAACATCTTGATGAATATATTGATCGTTATGAAGGAAAAGTCATTTATTATAATAAGGATAAAGAATTTGGTAGTATTGATTTAGAAGATGATGATCCACTATTCTTTAGACAATCTGATTATATTTATGATGAAGTTGTTGAAAAACATGATGTTGTTGAATATAGCTTAATGAAAACTTATGATTTCAAGAAACAACAACCATCTACAAAAGCTATTTTATTAAAAACATTATATGAAGATATTCAATACTAAGCTATGCTGTGCATAGCTTTTTTTGTCACATAAAATCATCTTTTTCATACTTTATATTGAGGTGAAAATGTGTTAGCTATATTACAACAGATGCCTGTTTTGATATTTATAGGAGCCATTCTATTTAACTGGTTCTCTACTTTTTTAGGGGCTTCTTTAGTTTATTTTACAAACAAAGAAAATAAACAGATTGTTTCCATTGCTTTAGGTAGCAGTGCGGGTATTATGATTGCAGCATCATTCTTTTCTTTACTCCTGCCAGCTATGAATTTATTAGAAAATATGTCCAAATGGTTTTTACTCATTATTCCCCTTGGTTTTTTATGCGGTGTCATCTTTTTAGCGCTTTGTGATCATTTCTTACCCCATAAACATATGGTTTCAGGGGAAATAGAAGGTGTTCATTCTCGTTTTTCTAAAAACCAGCTGCTTATGTTAGCCATGACATTACACAATATCCCCGAAGGTTTAGCAGTCGGCGTTGCTTTTGCAAGTGCCCATCAACAATTTATTCCTGCTTTGATTCTTTCCATTGGTATTGGTATCCAAAATTTTCCAGAAGGAACCGCTATAGCCTTACCCATGCATCAATATGGGAAAAGTCGTTTTGTTTCAATGATGTATGGCCAGTTTTCAGGAATCATTGAAATTCCAGCTGCTATTTTAGGTTATATCTTTGCTTCCTTAATTCAAAATATTCTTCCTTTTGCTTTAAGTTTTGCTGCTGGGGCTATGCTTTTTGTCTGTGTTGAAGACATGATTCCCGAAGCCTGCTGTCATCGTCAAATAGATATTGGCGCTATATCTTGCATGATTGGATTTACTATTATGATGATTCTGGATGTTATGTTATCATAGGTTATAATTTGTATTTTTAATAAAAGAAACAGAAATATTCATTGATATTCCTAACTTTTTATTTATTTTTTTAAAAACCATTGACAAACAATTTTCATTTCATTATGATAAATGATATATAAAACAAAAAGCCTTGATGTGACATAGTAAATATTTCTGTGACAATAGAGATATGATGGTTGGTGCAAATCATACGTAAAGAAATATTGAATTCACCACGGAGCTATTACTTTGATAAGGGGTAATCGGAGTCATAACGTTATTTATGAAAAGTTGTTTAACTTGCAAAGGTTATAATTGTGAAATTATAATAAATTGAGGTGGTACCGCGTTCACTCGCCCTCTTTGGACGGGTTTTTTTGTTTTATAAAAATAGAGAGAGGAATGTGATATTATGAAAAAACTATCCGTATTATTGTTAGCTGTTGGTATGCTTTTATCAGGTTGTGCAAGTGATAGTAGTGAACCCAAAGAATTATCTGAAGTTAAAATTGGTGCTATTCAATTTGCTCAGCATCCTGCCCTGGATAAAGCTTATGAAGGATTTAAAGATACTTTAGTGGAAGCGGGTATTAAAGAAGAAAATATTGATTTTCAAAATGCCAGTGGCGATCCATCAAATTGTCAAACCATTGCTGAAAAGTTTGTCAATGATGGTGATGACTTGATTTATGCTATTGCGACTGATGCATTACAGGCAGCCGCCAATAAAACAACAGATATTCCTATTGTAGGAGCCGCTGTCACTGACTTTGAAACAGCTGGTGTTGTCAAATCAAATGAAAAACCAGAAACAAACGTGACAGGTGCCAGTGATTTAAACCCTGTTAAAGAACAATTAGAATTATTAAAGACTTTAGTACCTGATGCCAAAAAAATCGCTGTTTTCTATTGCAGTGATGAAGCGAATTCTATTTATCAAGGTGAAATTGCCTTAGAGGCCGCTAAAGAATTAGGTTTAGATGCGAAAGTTGTGACTGTTTCAAATGATTCTAGCGCTATTCAACAAGTCGCTCAATCAATGATTGGTCAATATGATGCTGTTTATATTCCAACTGATAATCTTTTGGCTTCTAATATGGCAACAGTCGCTCAAGTCACTAACGAAAATCAATTACCTGTTATCGTTGGAGAAGAAAGTATGTGTGAAAATGGTGGTTTAGCAACTTTAAGCTTAGATTATTATACTGTTGGACAAAATGCTGCTAAACAAGCTTTAGCTATTTTAAATGGTGAGTCAAAAGTTCAAGAAACACCTGTCAGCTTTGTTGATGCTAAAGACTGTCAATATTTTATAAATCAAAAAGTCGCTACACAATTAGGTATTGAAGTGCCTGAAGATCTACAAGCGACAATGATTGGAGAATAATTATATGCCAATGTTATTATCTTTACAGGGAGCAATTGGACAAGGAATTCTTTGGGGAATCATGGCTCTTGGTATTTACTTAACGTTTAGAATTTTAGATATCGCTGATTTATCAGTAGATGGCAGCTTTGCCACTGGTGGTGCTGTATGTGCTGTCGCCTTGATAGCTGGCATTCACCCTATTTTGGCGATTTTACTAGCGACTTTATCAGGTTTTTTAGCTGGTTTTGTCACTGGATTTTTACACACAAAATGTAAAATGCCTGCCATCTTAGCTGGTATTTTAACTCAATTAGCATTATATTCTATTAATTTAAGAATTATGGGAAAAAGTAACATCCCTTTATTACAATCATCAACACTTTTTAAAGATTTTGCTAAGGTTATTCCTTTGACTTCACAATGGATTACAATATGTATTGGAATTTTCTTCAGTTTAATTGTTGTCATTGGAATTTATTGGTTCTTAGGTACAGAATTTGGTTCATGCTTAAGAGCAACTGGAAACAACGAAAATATGGTCAGAGCCAATGGTGTAAATACTGATACTATGAAGTTATTTGGTTTGATGCTAAGTAATGGGCTTGTTGCCATGAGTGGTGCTTTAGTCACTCAGCAGCAAAGTGTTGCTGATGTGAAAATGGGTACAGGAGCCATTGTTATTGGATTGGCTTCAATCGTTATTGGAGAAGTTATTTTTGGTAAAAAAGCTGGATTTAAACTTCGTTTAACTTCTATTATTGTTGGTTCTATCATCTATCGTATGATTGTTGCAATTGTTTTACAAATGGGATTAAATACAGATGATTTAAAACTTCTTACAGCTTTCATTGTAGCAGTTGCTTTAACTGTTCCTGTCATTGTCAATAAAAGAAAACGTCTTTCAATGTATAAAAAATTAACTGGAAAGGAATTACAAAATCATGCTTAAATTAGAAAAAGTTTCTAAGTCATTTCATATAGGTACACCTAATGAGAAATGTGTTATCAAATCCTTAAATTTAGAATTAAAAGAAGGAGATTTTGTAACAGTTATTGGTGGTAATGGTGCAGGAAAAAGTACATTACTCAACCTGATTGCAGGGGTTTATCCTATTGATTGTGGTATCATCACATTGAATGGACAAAACATTTCCTTAGCTCCAGAATATCAACGTGCCAAATTAATAGGTCGTGTTTTTCAAGATCCTATGATGGGAACTGCTGCCGATATGCAAATTATCGAAAATTTAGCAATGGCGGCACGTCGTGGCCAAAAGCGTAGTTTACGTTGGGGTGTGACAAAAAAGGAAAAGGAACAATATTATGAAGCTGTTAAAACATTAGGGTTAGGTTTAGAAGATCGTTTAACAACAAAAGTTGGACTATTATCAGGTGGTCAGCGTCAAGCATTAACCCTGCTCATGGCAACTCTTCATAAACCTCAATTATTATTATTGGATGAACATACTGCTGCATTAGACCCTGCTACAAGTACGAAAGTTTTGACTTTGACGAATGAAATCGTGACAAAACAGCATTTAACTGCAATGATGGTAACTCATAATATGAAAGATGCTATTGATATTGGAAATCGTTTAATCATGATGTATGACGGTCATATTATTTATGATGTCGAAGGCGAAGAAAAGAAAAAATTGACAGTGAATGATTTACTTAAAAAATTCGAAGAAGCTATTGGAGAAGAATTTGTAAATGATAGAATGTTATTAGGCTAGTGATCTAGCCTTTTTTTGATGACGAATAAGCGCCCTTTTTCTACAACACAATAAAAAACATCATGATAATCTTGTATACCTGACTGTTGAAGCTGCTTAATTAACCAGGCTTCATCACGGTTTAATAGTTTCAGTATTTCATAATCAATGACTCCATCACTAATAATAGCAGCTGGTACTTTAACTTCATTTTTCTTTGTCTCAATAACCGATAATTGCCCATCGGTTTCTAAAACAGCAAATTCTACTTCTGATATAGAACCTATTCCCTGCTCTCTTAAATGATGACAAAGATCATCAACGCTATATTTTAAAGATGCCATTTTCTCTTGGTTGACTTTGCCTTGAAAAATAATAAAAGTGGGATGTCCTTCCACAATCTTTTTAAAAAAGGGACTTTTCAAGGAAATAACAGTAAATAATTTATCCATAACAACAATGACCAAAACAGCTAAAGCCGCCTGTAAAAAATTGACATCTTTATTTCCAATAGACATAGTCATCAATTCGCTGATAATCAAAAAAACAATTAAATCCGAAACACTCAATTTACTCATTTCTTTCTTTCCTAAAAATCTAATCATGAAAACAAGCAACAGATATGTTCCAAAACTTTCAAAAAAGATTTCAAGATATCTCATAAAAGTCAGCTCCTTTGCATAAAGTATATCAGGAGGAAACTATGAAACAGACATTACGTACTTATATTTTTACATGTTTAATCTTTCTCATTCCCTTTATACTCATCTCATTTATTCTTTCCATTATTTCTTATTTCATGCAAATGAACACCCTTTTGATACAAATCATCATACAAATATTCTCTTATTTTATTTTAATCATATCTGCATTATATCTGACTTCTCATTTATCACATCAACGTATGAAACATTGTATAATCTTTGCTTTTTTTTATTTTTTAATAAGTTTATGCTTTCATTTTCATAACATACAATATATACATCTTATTTTCAAACCACTCATTTTTATATTCATTGGATTTTTTAAAGAACTCAAAAGTCGTATGATTGCATAAAAAAAGACTTCCATCGAAGTCTTTTTAAAATAACAACATACAAGAAAAGAATATCGCAACAACAATGAGAATAACATACGGAATACGTACCAGACATGCTAAGGCAGTATTCTTCTTTAAATCATTCACCATTGAATCTTCTAATACACCGACAAATAATGTTGCAGCCGCAATATTAAAGAAATTCAAAGGTCCAAGATAAAGTTCTAATGTACTCATAGGAAGAATAAAAGCATAAATTGTATTAACAGCCACAACAACAATGAGAAAAAGCACCCACAAACTCAGGACAGTTCGATTAAATTGACGACTTTCTTGCATATGATCACCACCTACTTCTTACTTTTCTTATTATATACTATTTTAAAAAAAATAACAAATTTCTCTTTAAGCAATAAAAAACAATTAGATTTTTTTCTATATTTCCTCTATAATAAAGATATCAAGTAAAGTGAGGGGATATTCATGATACATATGGTCTTATGTTGTGCGGCAGCCATGTCTACAAGTTTATTAGTTGAAAAAATCAAAAGAGAAGCGGATCAACAAGGAATATCTATTGATATAAGAGCTTTGGGAGTCCATGATATATGTCATCAGGCAAAAGATGCTCATATTATTTTATTAGCTCCACAAGTGAAATATATGAGAAAACAAATTCAGAAATCTTTACCCAATATTCCTATCATGGATATATCTATGCGTGATTATGGAACAATGAATGGTCGAAATGTCTTTCAAGAAGCTTTACAAATTTTACAATATCAACAACTATAAGTAAATCACCAATTTATTTATAGTTTTTTTATTCAATCAATCGCATACATAAAAAGAAAATCTTTATCACTACAAAAAAAGATGATGTTTTCACACCATCTATGCAAGATATTCAATCTTTAAAATTTTTACTTCGTATGGTTCAGCAACACCGACTGAAACAATTTCATTCACACCATGATCAAGAATAGCTTTAGCTAATGGAGATTCATTTGAAATTTTACCATTTAATGGATCTGTTTCAAATGTCCCAACAATTGTAAAAGTTTCTTCTTGAGCATCAGCTTCTGATAAATCTAAAATTGTGACAGTTGCTCCCGGTTTCGCTACTGTACTATCCAATTGTGATTCATCAATAATTTTCACATGTAAAAGCATTTGATCAATTTCTTTGATTCTTGCTTCAATATGTGCTTGTTTATCTCTAGCTGCATCATAATCGGCATTTTCTGACAAGTCACCTTGAGAACGTGCTAATTGCAACTCTTCAATAACTTTTGGTCTTTCAACATTAATTAAATGTTCTTTTTCTTGTTTTAGTTTTTCAACACCACTTTGCGTTAATAACACTGCATCATGATCCATAATTATCCACCTCGCAGACTATACTATAACATAAATATATGAAAAATACTAGCATTTCTCTTTTAAATTTTCTTTAATCATCAACGATACTTTTGATTTTTGTTGTTAATAAATCTACTGCCACTAAATTACTTCCACCTTCTGGAATAATGATATGTGCATATTTTTTAGATGGCTCAATAAATTGTTCATGCATTGGTCTAACAGTTGTCAGATATTGATCACAAACAGATTGAAGACTTCTTCCTCTTTCTTCAATATCTCTTTTTAAACGTCTGATAAAACGTATATCACTATCCGTATCAACATAGACAAGTATATCACACAACTCTCTGATAGAAGGTTCTGCTAAAACGAAAATACCTTCTAAAATAATCACATCTCTTTTTTCAATGACTTCAGTCACGGAACTGCGTGTATGTAAAGTATAATCGTATGTTGGTTTTTCTATACGTTCTTTCTTCTTTAATTTCTTTAAATGCTCTACCAGCAAATCTGTATCAAATGCAAAAGGATGATCATAATTTGTCTTGGCACGTTCTTCAAAACTTAAATGACTTTGATCTTTATAATAGTCATCTTGTTTTAAGATTTTCACTTTATGATGTCCTTTGAAATAATCATATAACTGTTTCGCTATTGATGTTTTTCCAGAGGCACTTCCCCCTGCTATACCAATAATAACCGCTTGGTTTTTCATCACTTTCTCACCTTTCTTCCCATATCATTTGCTAATACACGATGAGGTATTTCAACATAGAGTATTTCCATTGGATGATTCGCTTTCGTTACTTCTTCCATATCTTCATTATAAAGTTTTTCAACTGTAAAGAAAAGGTTATCATGATGTGGAGAGAAAACTTCAATCTGATCACCAATTTCAAAATAATTTCTTTGTTCTATTTTTGCTAAATGATTTTGATGATTATAATCCACAATACGCATCACAAATTCCTGTGTAGGATGTTCATCACGCATATTAAATAATTGTTCATCAACACCTGGATGATCGAAATAAAATCCATGACATAAAGCACGATTGGCTGCTTTCTGTAATTCTTTTTCATAGAAATCATCTTGATGAAAATGATCAGGATCTTCACAATAAGCATCAATCAATTTACGATATGTTGATACAATTGTCGCAATATAATGAACCGATTTCATACGTCCTTCAATTTTAAATGAGTCAACACCTAATTCAATCAATTCACCAATATGATGAACAAGACTCATATCTTTACTTGACATACTAAAAGGCATATCCTCTTCCTTATTGACAAGAACACCATCCTGATATAAATCATAATACCAGCGACAAGATTGTGAACACCCTCCACGGTTGGCATCACGACGGCTTAAATAATTAGAAAGCATACATCTACCAGAGTAATGGATACACATCGCACCATGAATAAAATATTCTATATCCACATCCACTTTATCTATCATTGCTTTTAAATCTTCATAAGTGACTTCTCGTCCTAAAACAACTCGATCCATTCCCATCTTTTGATAAAAAGCAATGGCTTGACTATTTAAAGTAGAAAGCTGCGTAGACACATGAACTTCCAGATTTAAATGCATATCTTTCGCTATTTTCATAATATAAGGATCGGCAACAATAATGGCTGTGACACCTATATCATCTAATTGCTTTAAATAGTCTTTTAATCCCTCAAGATTATCCTGATGCAAGATAATATTACATGTAACATGAATATGAGCACCATATTTTTTCGCAAATTCAACCCCTTCACGAATATCTTCCAAAGTAAAATTAGAAGCCTGTGAACGTAATGAAAATTCTTTTCCACCTACAAAAACAGCATTAGCACCATACATAATTGCCACTTTTAACTTTTCAAGGTTACCAGCCGGAGCTAATAATTCTGGTTTTTTTATAATTTTTCTTTTCCCATCAATGATTTGACTGATTTTTCTCATTATCCATCTTCCTTACATCTTCTAATTTATAAACTGTCTGATCAAATAGAAAACCACGATCTAATGGTGTATTTAATTGATATAATAAACGCATATATGCTTTCACATCTCGATCATATGTCTGATTTTCAAAACTCTTTAAAGCATCACTATAAAGAGAAGCAATTTCTACAGCTTCTTCTTCACTCATCATTAATGTTTCAATATATAAATAATCAAAATGATGAATCTGATTTAATAAATCTAGCATATATAAACGTGTCAAAGAAAAAATATGTGTTCCTTTTTGATCTTCATAAATATGAAAAGCATAATCAGAATTTCGCGCTTGAATCGTTAAACGTGTTTGGCTTTCTTTATCAAAATCAAGTCCTGAAGCTTTTTGATAATTACTTAATAATGCTCTTTTACTTGCAGCAATATATTCTACCCCATGAACCTGCAACATTAAAGGCATATTAACTTGTTGCTGAATTAATAACTGTTCTTCTAATGGAATAACACGGGCGATTTGAGCACTGGTTACACCTTGTTCTTTTAAAACATTTAATGTCATCGCATTGGTATTTAATGTTTCAGGTGCATACATCATATCAAATGAATACTGTTTATCTTTCACAATTTGTAAAATACCAAAATCCTCAAAAACAATACCATATATAGAGAGTCTGGCTAATTCATCTATATAGCTTTCTAATCCTTCTATATCATGTTCATCATATAAAGCATTAAGTGCAACATAAAAATGACATTGAGGGTATTCTTGACAAATTGTTTTGATATCCTCTAATGAATAATAATAAGGAGCATAAAAAGAATATTTACACCCAAGTATAAATGTATCAATTCCCATAGAAACATAATCATATAATCTTTGTTTAGAGTTCAGTGATATTATTAACTTCATTATTGCCCCTTTCTTTGAATAACACATATGCCATCTCCAACAGCATAGTATTCAACATTATAATCTTCATGTTGGAAAATCCAATCTTTAAATCGTTTGATTTTTTTAACTAGTTGTTTTGTATTTCTGTTTTTAATATGGTCAATATCAAAAACCATACCATGAAAATCTAAATTATCAACAATAATCATGCCATCCTCTTTAACAAATGGTACATATTTTTCAAAAAACTTTTGATATTGTGCTTTAGCTGCATCAATAAATAAACAATCATAAGGTGCATGTTGTAATAATTGTGTATCAAAAGTTAAAGCATCATGATGATGAATCGTAATCCTTTGTACAAGATGATGTTCCTGAATATGATAAACAGCTTCTAAATAACGATCATTATCCAATTCAATTGTTTCTACTTTTAAACCTTCTACATGTGTAACCATCATCATAGCAGAATAACCAATGGCTGAACCAATTTCTAAACATGATGAAGCAGATTTTTTATTTAACTGTTCAATCAAAAAATCGATGCCTTCTTTTTGCATAACAGGAATATGACGTCTTAAAGCATCCTGTTCTAATTCTTCTAATGACAACATATTAATACCATTTATTCTCCTTTACAGCTTGTTTGTGTTCCTCATATGTTCGACTATAAATAACAGTCCCATCTTCTTTCGCAAAGAAATAGAGATAATCATGATGTTTATAATGAACACATGAATCTAAAGTTACTTTAGAAATGGTACTGATTGGTCCAACAGGTAATCCTGTATACTTATATGTATTATAACGTGAATCAATTTGTGTATGTGCAACACTGACATCAACACCTGTTCTTTGCCATGCATAATTAACAGTAATATCGCTTTGTAATAACATATCCTGATTCAAACGATTCATAAAGACACCTGCAATCATTGGACGATCATCATCAAATAATGACTCTCTTTCAACAACAGATGCAAACGTTAAAAACTGGTGTGGTGTCCATCCTAATTTTTCAATATCGTCACTATAGACAGATAATTGTTCATTCATCATATCTAATGCTAATTTTGTCATACTTTTTAAATCCGGTTCTTCTTCTGTAATATAATAAGTTTCTGGATATAAATATCCTTCTAAAGGATAAAGAATATCTGAATCTAAAATACTATCATCTATAAACCAATATTCATCTATCAATGATTGTAAATATTGCTGATCATCCCATTGCTTGATGACCTCTTCTGATGAAATATCTAGAATATCTGCAAAAGATTGAGCAACTTCAGGAATAGTCGTCCCTTCTTTAATTGTCAGTTTTGATAAAACAATATGATTAACATCTGGATTTTCTATTAATGAAAAAATATCAGCCAATGACATATTTTTATTTAATATATACGTATTCGCCTGTAAATGATCATAGCGATTCAATTTCAAAAAAATCTCTCCACATAATTTATTCTTTACAAGTCCTGCCTCATCCAAAGTATCAAGAATTGAAGAAGAAGTTGAACCTTGTTCAACTGTCACAATAACATCCTCATCTTTTGATGACACTGAAGAAATTCCTACATTATAAAAAATAACACATCCCAGGATGAAAACAACAACAAAACCTGCAATAATTCCTATTAATTTTTTATTCTTCATAAACCATCCTCCATCATTTACTTATTATAGGTTATTTTGCAGGAATTATCAACTTTCACTCATTTTTTATCAATTCCAACAAAAAAGAGCATTTCTGCTCTTATAATCCTCTTCCTTCAATCAAACAAACTGGTTCTCCAACCATATAACTAAAATGCGTTTCAAAAAGAACACCTTTAGATTCTCCACGTTTTAATTCAAAGGATTCAATTGTTCCACCTTTTTGTGAAGCAACCACAACATATTTATCATTAACAATAATCATTTGTACTGGTCTTTCATCTGTATCTGTATTATCAACTTCATATAACATCCCTGTTGTTGTATCAACTTCAAAAGTTGTAATAGAATCATGACCACTATTAGAAACAAAAAGATAATCTCCTTTTTCATTCATCAAAATGTCACTTGCGATATTTTGACCAATATACTCATTCGTTGGATAAGTCATTACTTTTTGTATAAAAGTCATCTGTCCATCTTGATAACGATACACAAATACCTGACTAGATAATTCATTTAAAACATAAGCATATTGTCCATCTGAAGAGAAAATGATTTTCTTAGGACCAGAACCTGGCTCAACTTTTATTGTCAACTCATCATTACGATAAAGTCTTCCTTTTTCACCAATATCATAAAAAACAATTTCATCAGTTCCTAAGTCACAAACAACCATTCTATGATCTGGAGTCATACTAATAAAACATGGATGAGCTTCTGTTTGACGCTTTGGATCAATACTGCTACCTGTATGTTTTATTGTTTGCACAACTCTGACAAGTTTCTGTTTTAAAATAGCAATGACAACAACTTCACTATTATAGTAATCCACAGCATAAGCAAATGTACGGTCTTCGTTAATATAACTATTGACATATGTTTTTCCATGATCTATTGATTTAGCAGCCAAACCAAACTGTAGATCCATGGATGCATATTGCCATAATCCACCATCTGTTGGTCTTCCTGTACTATTTTTATAACACACATAAATAAAACGTTCACGCTTAGAAACAGCAATAGGATTTGCTAATGATTTATAAAACTTCTTTTTTATAAATTCTCCATTTTCAACATCCAAATGAAAAACATATATTCCCCTTGTTAAATCATTTCCATAACTTCCTACAAATATTGGTTTGACTTTTCTTTTTTTAAAAAACAATCCCATATTTTCCTCCTTAATAAAGAAGGGTAACATCAGTTACCCTGTGATACCAATCAATGCTTTATTCTTCTTCATCTTCTGCCATAAAACTATTAAAAACTTCTTCAATCATATCCCATTCATCAGGTGTTTCAATAGGATATAAATTTCCTTCATCATCATAGATAGATGAATAAACCTGTGCATTTTCATCATCAGCATCATAATATAAAACATATTTCTTTCCAGTCTCTTCACTATCAAAAGTGAAAAGGACATCAAATTCTAATTCATTACCGTCATCATCAATGACCTGTATTTTATTAACGTCCATGATTATCTCCTTTGACCATCTAAATAACCTTGTAAAATTTGTACAGCTGCCATCTTATCAATCACTTTCTTTCTTTTTTTACGAGAAACATCTGCAAAAATCAGTTGATTTTGTGCCATCACCGTTGTTAATCTTTCATCAATCAAAACAACTTCAACATCCATCATCTTTTCTAATCTTTCTTTAAAAGCCATAGAAATTTGTGCTCTTTCTCCTAAATCACCATTCATATGTTTAGGTAGACCAAGAACAATTGTATGAATATGATGTTCTTCGACAATTTTTTGAATATGTCTGGCAGCACTCTTATAATTATTTTCTTCAAATCGATATGTTTCCACACCATGAGCAATCATACCCAAAGCATCACTCATCGCAATCCCACAAGTTCTTGAACCTAAATCTAAACCTAATATTTTTTCCACTATTTAGACTCCAGATAGAACTTCACAAGTTCTTCAATAATCTCATCACGATCAATCTGTTGAATAATTGAACGTGCTCCTTTATGGCTTGAGATATAAGCAGGATCGTTAGAAATCAAATAACCAGCAATTTGATGAACTGCATTATATCCTCTTTCATCTAAAGCATTAGCAACTGTCATTAAATGAGAATGGATAACTTCTCTTTTAATTTCTTCTGAATTAAATAGACGTGTTTGAGTAAAATCTTTTCCCATTTGTACTACCTCCCATCTATATAATCTATATTACACTAAATAATTGCAAATTGCTAGTAAAACTTAGAATTGTGCTTTGATTTGTTCAATGGCTGTTTTGATCTGTGATGCATCCTGACATCCACCTTGAGCAAAGTCTGGCTTTCCACCACCACGACCATTTGTCACCTGGTTGATTGTTTTGATCATATCTCCAGCCTTATAACCATCTTTAACCATAGATTTTGTAAGTGCCACAAAATATGATACTTTTCCTTCATAACTATTAACCATCACAACAAAACCATGTTGTAATTGATCTCTTAAATCAAAAGCCATTTGTTTTGCTGAAGAAACATCTTTACTTTCTTCTACAAATAAGAACTGAACACCATTGATTTCTTCAATATTTTTTGTCTGTTCTTTTGCTGATAAGGCATTAATCTGATCTAAATATTGATTTCTTTCTTTTCTTAAATCATTTGTTTCTTCAATAAAATGTGTCACTTTTTCAAGTGTTTCATTCTTATTTTTGATTTTCAATAACTCTTGAACCTGATTTAATAAAGCTTCACTTTCTTTAAAAGCATGGTAAGCTTGGATAGATGTCACAGCTTCAATACGTCTCACACCAGAACCAATACTTTCTTCCCCAACAATTTTAAAGATTCCAATTTCAATACTATTAGAAACATGGCATCCACCACATAATTCTTTAGAATAATCACCAACGCTGACTACTCGTACAACATCACCATATTTTTCATCAAATAAGGCCATTGCACCAGATTGCATAGCTTCATCCTTACTCATAGATTGAATACAAACATCTAAACCATTGAAAATCTGTTCATTCACTTGATCTTCTACTTGTTTTAATTCTTCATCTGTTACTTTTTGAGGATGTGTAAAGTCAAAACGTAATCTTTGATCATCAACATAAGACCCTGCCTGTGAAACATGATCTCCTAATACATTTTTAAGAGCTTTTTGTAAAAGATGGGTTGCTGTATGATTATGTGTAATCAAAGCACGTTTTTTCATATCTACATGAAGTGTAAGAACATCACCTTTTTTGACACTTCCTTTTGTCACATGAATAGTATGTAAATGTTGTTGATGTGGAGCCTTACAAACATAAGTTACATTGATATCTGTACTTTCATTATTCATTGTTCCTGTATCTGCACATTGACCACCCATTTCAGCATAGAAAGTTGTCTGATCTAAAATAATTTCACCTTTAGCATCAATCACATCACATTTGACTCCATCAACAAATGTCGCAATGACCTTTGCCTGAATTGGTGCAGGATTATAGATAAATTCAGATGGTTCGTCAAAAGCCATTAAATCCGGTTTCTGTGAACACATAGATTCCATATCCCCACGTGCATTTCTGGCACGTTCCTGTTGCGCTTTCATTTCTGCTTTAAATCCTTCTTCGTCAACTTCAAAGCCTGATTCTTGAGCAATTTCCACTGTTAATTCTAATGGGAATCCATATGTATCATATAATTTAAAAGCATCTTGACCATTTAATAAATGATTTTCACTCTTTTGTAACATTTGGTTTAGCATTTTTTCACCATTAGATAATGTTTTGTGGAATGCTTCTTCTTCCTTTTTCACCAAACCACTGACATAATCTACTTTTGAAGGTAAATAATCATAGAAGTCTTTCATAATATCAGCAACAACACTGACAAGTTCATACATGAAAGAATGATCAATACCAATCTTCTTTCCATAACGAACAGCACGTCTTAAAATTCTTCTTAAAACATAACCACGTCCCACATTATCAAATAAAGCACCATCACTCAGTGCAAAAGTAACTGTACGAATATGATCGGCAATGACACGATATGCCATTTTGTTATCTTCATAAGAAACTTTTGCAAGTTTTTCAGTAGCATGGATAATAGGCAAGAACAAGTCTGTATCAAAGTTTGTTTCACCCTCTTGAATAATGCTGACAAGTCTTTCTAATCCCATACCTGTATCAATATTTTTTTGTGGCAATTCTTTATAATCTTTACGATCAATAGCAGGATTGCAGTCATATTGAGAAAAGACAACATTCCATACTTCGATATAACGATCATTTTCCATTTCTTCAAAGAATAACTTTTCTCCTAACCCTTCAGGATCATATTTTTCTCCACGATCATAGAAAATCTCAGAATCTGGTCCACCAGGTCCTTCACCAATTTCCCAGAAATTATCATCTGTTTTTAAAATATGACTAGGATCAACATGACATACTTCTGTCCAAATACGATAAGCATCTTCGTCATCAGTATAAACACTAATATAAAGCTTATCTTTATCAAAACCAATCCATTCTGGACTTGTTAAAAACTCCCAGGCAAAAGGAATCGCTTCTTCTTTAAAATAATCCCCAATCGAAAAATTCCCTAACATTTCAAAAAATGTATGATGTCTGGCAGTTTTTCCTACATTTTCAATATCATTTGTACGAATAGATTTTTGTGCATTCGCAATACGATTACAAGCTGGTTTTTCTGTTCCATCAAAGTATTTTTTTAATGCAGCAACACCAGCATTGATCCATAATAAAGTTGGATCATTGTGGGGAATTAATGATGCCCCTGGTTCAATCATATGTCCTTTAGACTTAAAAAAATCCAAAAACATCTGACGAACTTGATTTCCTGTTAATTGTTTCATAATTTTCCTCCTTTTGAATAAAAAAAGTCATTCCTGAAAAGGAACGACTTTTATCGCGGTACCATCCTCATTCATAATGAATACTCATTATGCTCTTTAATCGTTAACGCCGATATACGTTGATGTTTTCATCACTCTTAGAAGGTAGCTTTCTTTATAAGCTTACAGAAATTTGCACCAACCATTTCCTCTCTATCAGCTCACTTATAAATACTTTTCTTCTTCAACGATTTGACTTTGATATTATATCCAATTTATCATGAAAAATCAATCATTTTTCAAGTGATTTAATCAAAACTTTTTGAAACAAAACAATAAAAAAAGAAGTCTTGTGTGACCTCTTGCGTGACCATGAAATCAATTATTATTTATCATGAGTTATTTTTCGAATTATTTTTATAAGATAAGGTTCTAATAATACAACAATAATCATTGTGAGTATATTATAGAAAGTATGCATATTAGCAATTTGATGATTGGGAGATAAAGGCGAGATATTTTGAATCATATCAATTAAAGGCAGACATTGACATAAAACAAGAAAACTCATAGCTCCTACAAGATTAAAAAGGAAATGAAAAAGAGCTAAACGCTTACCATTACGACAACCAGATAAAGAAGCTAAAAAACCTGTAATACAGGTTCCTAAATCAAAACCTAATAAAAGATAAACTGACTGTCGAAATGATACGAGATGTTGCATGGCTAAAATTTGTAAAATGCCTACGGATGCTGATGAACTTTGAATGAGAGCTGTAAACAACATTCCCATACCAACACATAATAAAGGATTTTGTAATTGCATAAAAAGATCAATAATCCATGAAGTATGTTGTAAAGGCAACATGGATTGTGACATCATTTCTAATCCCATAAACAAAAGGCCTAAAGCCATCATGACCTGCCCTATAAGGTGTTTGATACCATGACTAATCAAATAAAACAATACCCCTATAAATGATAATGCAGGTGCAAAAGCACCGATATCCAAGGCTATCATCTGTCCTGTCATTGTCGTTCCAATATTTGCTCCCATCATGACCCAGATAGCTCTTTTTAATGGGATAATATGAGCATTTAAAAAGCCAATCAATATGACACTCATAGCTGAAGAACTTTGAATTAAAGCTGTCAACAATGTTCCTACACCAATGGCTTTTATGCGATGGTTTGTCAATTTTAAAAGAATAATTTCCAGTCTTTCTCCTAGTCCTGATGTCAACCCTTGTGATAACATATTCATTCCTAATAGAAATAAAGCCAGTCCTCCTAAAAGTCCCAAATAATGTGTTATTGTCATGATTTCACACTCCTTTATTATCATATATGATAATAAAGAAGAAATTAGAGAAATTCTTATTCATTTTCATGATGCATTATTCTTTGAATATTTTCTTCAATATGTAAATTCTTTAATAATTCTACAAGAAAAATCACATAGGATGACAATAATGGCGAAAAGATCATACCTACAATACCAAATAAATCACCAAAGAAAGTTAATGCTATAATAAGATAAATGGGATGTATTTGAATGCCTCTAGAAAAAAGATAAGGTTGTAAATAGGAAGATTCCAGATATTGTAACACCATAACAACAATCAAAGATGCATAACCTAAATGTTGATCAATAAAAAACTCATAAATAATCACAGGTATACCACCAAGATAAGGTCCAACATAAGGAATCAGATTGGTTAAAGCTAAAAATAAAGCAATCCAGATTGCATAATTTTGATTAATAAAGAAAAAAGGTATCAAACACATAATAAAGAAAAAGATAAAATCTAGAATCATAGATTTCATAAATTGATAAGTTGTTAATTTGAGTTTTTTTAGTGTTTGCATACAGATACCTTGTTTTTCAAAAGGTAAGTAGATGATTGCTTTTTCAATGAGATGTAAATTATCATAAGATAAATAAAAGGAAATACCTAAAGCAATTAATATATTACCTACCCAATATATAACGGTCTGTGTCCAGCCATTAAAAATATCAATAAAATAATCAATAATCTGATAGTCTTCTAAAAAATGAATAAATGTTGAAAAGATGGGATTGACCATGATTTGACTATCACAAATACGATGATAAAACAAAAGACATTGATCTAATAAATAAGGAATAAGAAAATAACAGCTTAGAATAAATAATAATGAAAATGATAAATAAAGATGTGTAACAACAATTTTTCTTGATAAACGATCATTTGTAAAATAATCAATTATAGGATCAAGTAAAAAATGAAAAAACAACGCTATAAATACGGGAAATATCAACCTGAAAAGATAACTGATAAGTGCTCCAATGCGAAACAGTGTATAAACATAGTATAATAGGATAGCACATAGACTTAATAAAATAAGAGATTTCGCTATATTTTCTTTTTTCATAAAACCTCCTCGAGAAGAAAAGGACTGTTGATCAGTCCTTTTGTACTTCTTAAAGTTGTTCTTTAATCGCTTTTTTGGCTTTATGAACACTATGTTCAATGTTATCTGCACATGGCATATCACTCATCATAATCATTGCCGCAGCAACAATTCCTGCCGAGAAAAAAGCAACAGCTAATTTTGACATGATTATTCACTCCTTTAAAAGTACATTCTTAGTATGTCCTCATTATTCAAAATCATACAAAGAAATCTCTGGAGTCTTCTTCATTCTTTCAATTAATGTTGTTTTTCTTCGTTCATCCTGTTTATGTGTAATACCATAAACAAAAGCCTGATGACTTCCTAAAAACCATAAAGATTGTTTTGCTCGTGTCAGTCCAGTATAAATCAGATTTTTCTTCAACATAATATAATAGTCTTTAAGTACAGGCATAATCACAATTTTAAACTCATTCCCTTGTGATTTATGAACACTCATACAATAAGCATGAGTTAAAGTATAAAACTCCTGTGGTGTATATTCTACAATCGTTCCATCAAAATCAACAATCATCTTATCCGTTAAATATTCAAAATTATCCTTAAAACATATCTCTATCAATGTTCCTATATCACCATTAAAAACATTATCTTCAACACGATTTTTTAACTGTAAGATTTTATCTCCTTCTCTAAACACTCTTTTGCCCACACGCAATTCATTTTTAAATCCATCAGGTGGATTCAATAATTCCTGTAAACAATCATTTAAAGCATCAATACCAGCCACTCCATTATACATCGGTGCTAAAACTTGAATATCTTGACCATCATAGCCATCTTCTAATGCTTTGGATACAAGAACACGTACATACTTCACCACATCATAGGGTGTACATGTTTGAAAATGTATATCTGAATATTGAAAAAATAAGTTTTCATCATATTGATCATTACGAATACTATGTGCCAGTTGAACAATACCACTTTCTTTAGATTGACGATAGATGTGATGCAAAGCAATGGTAGGAATACATTCACTTTGTATTAAATCTTTTAAAACATGTCCTGGTGCAACAGATGGTAATTGCTGATCATCACCTATCAATAAGATCTGACTGACTTTTTGACACGCTAATAAAAGATGAGAAAATAACAAGGAATCAACCATTGAAAACTCATCAATAATAAGTAAATCAACATCAAGGGGATTTTTTTCATTAACCGCAAAAGTATTGGTATGTAAATCCCATTTCAATAAACGATGAATTGTACATGCTTCAACTCCAGTCACTTCACTTAAACGTTTTGCTGCTCGCCCTGTTGGAGCAACAATGGCTAGTCGCTGATCGGGATTTAAACGCTGATAAATCTTAATCATCGCATTAACAATTGTTGTTTTTCCTGTACCTGGTCCTCCTGTAATAATCATAGCTGAATGTTCCATAAAAAGCTTAATCGCTTCTTTTTGAAAATCATCATATTCAATAAAAAGTTCTTTTTCTAAATCTTCTAAAATCTTGTCTATCTCTTTTGGATCAATATCATAAAGAGGGGTATGTAACCATCTCTTAAAGATTTGTGATATGTTGATTTCACTTTGATATAACTCATAAGGATAATAACGATCTTCTTCTTGAATAATCTTATTTTGTTCTAAAACATCAGTAAATGCTGCTTCAAAACTCTCATCATCTATTTGAGGTATATATCTATGAAATCTTTTGACAATTGTTTCATAGTTATGATAAGTACTTCCATCTTGAAAACAAGCCTCTTTTAAAGCATAGACAATGGCTGCCTGTATACGATGATGATCATATTGATCAACACCTATCTTTAAAGCTAAATCATCCGCTGTTTTAAATCCTATTCCATCAATATCATCAATAAGCTGATAAGGATTATTTTGTAAAATATCCAATGTCTTTTCTTGATAAACAGCCTGGATTAATGCAAGATGTCGTGTAGAAATGCCATGTCCCATAAAAAACATCAAAACTTCCTGATCAAAATCCTGTGAAGACAAAACACCAGCTATAGTTTCACGTTTGGTTTCATTCATACCACGAACATGATCTAAAACATGTTTATCTTCTTTGATTTTTGTGAGTGCATCTTTTCCTAAAACTTCTACAATAGCTGTTGCCTGTTTTTCACCAATACCTTTAAATAAAGGACTAGATAAATAGCGAATGATTTCACTTTCTTCATTCGCTAAAACAATCTCATAAGATTGAATTTGAAATTGTTTACCATATTTAGGATGAATAATATATTCTCCCTCAAAATGATATTTATCTTGAAGATTGACATAACTCATATAACCTGTCGCTAAAATCGGTTTATCTTCCTGTTCACTATCAATCAGACAGACAATAAACTTAGTATCTTCACTATAAAATTTAATACGTTTAATAATTCCCGTATATGCTAACATTATAAGTATGTAATCTCCTTATCATCTTTATACACCTTTTCAATTGTGCCACCACCCAAGCAGACATCACCATCATAAAAAACTGCTGCCTGGCCTGGAGTTACGGCCTTAACAGGTTGCTTAAAAGTAACGAAAAGCGTAGTTTCATCAATAAAACGGATAGACACATCATTATCTTTTTGACGATATCTAAACTTTGCTGTGCAATCATAATCACCCTGTGGTTTTTGACTGCTGATCCAGTTCACATCAGTAATTAATGCCCCTTCACTCATTAACCATTGATTTTGATCACCTTGACACACATATAAAATATTTTCATCATATTTCTTCCCAACAACAAACCACGCATCTCCAGCTCCGCCAATGCCTAAACCTTTACGTTGCCCAATCGTATAGTACATAATTCCCTGATGTTGACCAACAACCTGATTCGTTTCAATATCCACCATTTTTCCTGCTTTTGCAGGAATATAATTTTTCAAGAATTCTCTAAAATCTCTTTCTCCAATAAAACAGATTCCTGTACTATCTTTTTTATGAGCAACTGGAAGCTTTAAATCTTCTGCCAGTTTTCTGACTTCCGGTTTTGTCATATGACCAATAGGAAATAGTGAAGACTGTAGCTGAGATTGATTTAACTGACATAAAAAGTATGTCTGATCTTTATTAGAATCAACTCCTCTTAACATAACAGAATCTGCTCCTTCATGATGTTCTACACGTGCATAATGACCCGTCGCAATATAATCCGCCTCAATAGATCTGGCATAATCTAAAAAAGCCTTAAATTTAATATGTTTATTACATAAAATATCTGGATTCGGTGTTCTTCCTTTAGCATATTCTTCTAAAAAATAAGTAAAAACATGATCCCAATATTCTTTAATAAAATCTACACGTCTTAACTCAATCCCTAAATGCTCTGCCACTTTTTTGGCATCATTATAATCTTTTTCCTGTGGGCAGATATCATCATTATTTGTTGGATTCCCTAAAATATCATTATTTAAAGATGAATCCCAGTTTCGCATAAAAACCCCAATGACTTCATACCCTTGCTGTTTTAATACATAAGCAGCAACTGCACTATCCACACCACCACTTAAACCTAATACAACTCTTTGTTTCATAGACGCCTCCTTCCTGGTTATTCTATCATTTTCTTTACAAATTATAAAGAAAAACCGATAAAGATG
>CALVFK010000003.1 GCA_944326805.1 uncultured Massilimicrobiota sp.
GATTTTAATTCTTTACTTGAATCTAATCTGTTTAATGATGTACCTAAACTGTATTTTCTAGAAGTATCAGCATACATTCCTTGAGTTGGGTCTATCCAAGCTACTTTATCTAACTTAACAGTTTTTGAATAAACCTTTCCTTCTCCTGCATATGACTGTGCTTCCATCTTGGAAGGAGTAACAAAAGTACCATTTTTAATAGGATATGAACTATATACTTTAATTTCTCCCCTTTCAAGTGCGTCTAAAACCATATCTGGAGTATAGCTTTCATCAAAACCATCATCTAGATATTCATAATAATCACTATCTTTTAATGCCTCCTCATATGTTTTGATATCATCTACTCCTCTTATCCAAGTATGATAATCATCATGAACTGGATTTTCTTTTAGAATTATATCTAATTGCTTTTGCTTAGTTTCGATATCGTTATCTAAATCATTATCAATCAAATTTCTAATTGATTCCCCAATGCTATATTTGTATCCTTCTAAATCTCTACCTTCAGCAACATATTCATCATTAAATCTATAGTATACATCTAATGGTAAATCTCTCTTTATCATTGAAGTTGAATTGACATCTTCCAACATTTGCTTTACACTGATATTGGAAGGAATTCTGAAAGGGGACGTAGGTGCCCCTGTAGCCGAATTCCTTCCTTTTTCTATTGGATATTGACTAGGAGCATATAATTTTTTGTGAATAACATCACTCAAAACATCATCATTAACAATAAAACGACAAATATATTTATTCCCATCTTGAACATATTCATTAAAATATACGCTAGATGTTTTTCCGTTTCTAACTACTTCATTAACTTTTATAGCATTAGTTAACAATTCTCCTGTATTAATTATTAAATTTTTTCTATCGTTTGATGCTTTAGATTTACTATGAATTAAACCGCTTCTAGATACTTTTATTTCTTCACCATTGTTTATTACAAAGTAAGTATTAGTATTATCATCAACAGATATACCACCATTTTCCAATGCTCTCTTTTTGCTTTCTTGCACTAATTCAGCCATCGAATAATTGCTTAAATCCACTGATGTATAATTAGCAACATTTATATCATTCAATTTAATCAAATTATCGTATTTGTAATAATCTGGATTCTTTGTATCAGTTATTACATCATTATTTAAATCTATGCTATATTTTGCATTGTTTTGAACAGTGCTTTTTTTATTAGCTTGTTCAATAGCTTCTCTATAAAGTCTTTCAGCCTTTAATAGATAAGCTTTTTCTTTAGAATCAGTAGAAAAACTATAAACTTTTTCTTTTATCCAATTCCATATTTTTTGTGCAACACCAATATTGATGTTAGCAATATCATCAATAGTATTCTTATCTTGAAAGATGCCATCTTGAGTAAATATAGAAACAAGTTCATGATCTACATCTTCATTGCTTACTAAGTCCACACCATTATCTAAATATCTTTGTTTTATATTGTTTCTGACAGTATCAATATCAACATTTCTTAATTGCATGATTTTAAAAACTGTGTCTTTGAAATCGTTATAAACTTTAGTTTGTTCTAAATGGTGAGTTAGTTCATGTTTATAAACTTGGTTTACTGGATTCACAGTATCTTTAGCTATACGAATAACACCATCTCTATATTCACCTTCAGCGCCATTAGGTAAACTATCAACAAATTCTACCTGAACACCTAAACCATTTGATACTTCACTTACTCTATCTGCTGTTTCATTGTCAATTTTGTAAAGTTTAGCACTTCTTTTTATGTTTTCAGTATTTACTCTTTGTGCTTTCATCTTTACAAGATTATTATCTGCCTTCAAACCTTGAGTAATATTATCATTAATTCTACTTTGTTCAATTGTAGGTTGATTATTTAATTCATTTGCATTTAATGCATTATCATTTAAAACATTGCTTGCATTTAAATTAACTTCATTTATTGGTTGTGCTTGAGGTTCAATATTTGGGCTATTTAAAGCATTTTGAGCAACATTTACCGGTTGTTGATTAACTACATTATTTGCTTGTAAATTAACGATAGAATTGTTTTCTTGTTGAATTGGTGTTTTATTTTTATCTAAGAACTCTTTATCAATAACTGGTTTAGGTTCTATGCCATTTATTATATAAGAAGGAGTATTTAATAATGCAGCAGTAACACCACCAACAGCACCACTATATAGAGCTTCTGGTTGAACATTAGCAACTCTTTCAACCAAGTTCTCATCGCCTTCATAATCTTTATAGATATCAGGAGTAAATTCTCCAGCAACAGTACTAATATATTCTTCCAACCCTTCGCCAAGCATATCAGCACCAATTTTAGCACCTTTTCTTAATGCGTTGTTTGATATTTTAGATACCGCATTATCAATAACACCATCTAAACCACCTTTGCCAAAGAAAGGAATTCCACCGGTTAACTTTTCAGTAGCTAGTTCAACACCAGCGTTTGCTAAACCATATAATCTCGCTTTATCTTGTTCAGCACCATCTTGCATAGCTTCATTATAACCGGAACCATAAGATTGAGCTGCAAGTAATCCCAAAGATGCAGGCGCACCGCCAGCCATACTTGCTAATATTCGCGGTACCATTCCACCAATCCCACCTGCAACATTACTAGCAAAGTTAATAACACCATTATCAGTAACATATTTATCATCTTGGAAGGAATTAGCAAAATCAAAAGCTGCATCACTATAATTATCTAATCCGTTTTGTAATGTTTCTTTAAAATTAATGTCAAAATCTGTTTCTGGATTAAATTTATCAATCACATAATTAGCAGTGCTTTCGACACCTTTTACTAAAGTATTATCAAATAACATCCCTTCAATTACAGGAGAGTCTAATCCAGCGGAAATTGCATCCGAAATACCACCAACTGTATTGCCAAAACCACTAGCTAAACCTTGGCCAAACTCTTGGGCAGTATAACCTAAAAAGGATCCAATATCATCAACCTGTTCTTGTTGTATAGGTTCTTTATAACCTACAGTACTTTTTCTAAGTTCATTTTGGAATCCTTGAGTTTCAATAATATCTTGTGGATTAGGAAGGTAAGATTGATTCTTACCTTCATCCAAATATTGCATCAATAAATCAAACGGATCATTTTGATTATAGGTTTTTTCTTTTTTATATGGTCCATTAACCTTTTTATTAGTTTTGATTGGAGTATAATTTACTCTTTTTTTAACCATAATAACCTCCTATAATTGGCTTAATAGTCTTGAATATTCTTCCATTCCTATTTGTCCTAATTGTAATCTTCTATCAAGTACAGTTTTCTTTCTTAAATAATCAACGTTATCCAAAAAATCTGGAACATTAATTGAATCAGTTGTTTCTTCTTGTGCTTCACTATCTTGAGCTAATTGTTGTGCTGCATTACTATTAAATGCATTAGTACCAGCTTTAATACCTGTTTTAGCTGTTTGATAGTTTGTTGAAGTTTGTGGACTATATTGTTTAACTGTGAAAGCTCCACTATTCAATAAATTTCCTAAAATAGTTTCTACTGAATCATAAGCTGCTGCTTCAAGTTCTGCTTTCTTAGCATTTGCTTGAGCAATAATCTCATTAATTGCTGTTTGTATGTTATTTCTTTCATGTTGTTCTTCAGTATTAATTCGATTGATCTGATTACCATAGTTATTTTGAAGTGTTAAAGTTTCTTGTCTTCCTGCTCCAGAATCCAAAGCACCTCTATTGGCTAAAGCTTCTCTTAACGATTTTTGAGCTTTATATCTTTCAACTTCTGATTGATTTCTTAATTGTTGATAATCATCACCAATTTGTGATAATTGATTCTTATATTTTTCAATTGATGCATTAGCTTGAGCATCTATACTAGCTTTAGCAGCGTTTACCCTTTGCTGTCTAGCTTGTTCTAATGCCGCTAAGTATTGAGAATAATAATCAACTTGTGGAGCTTGATATGAAGATGCAGCAGATGTTGTTCCTCTATTGCTACTGCCACCATTACCTCTATTACTATTAGAAACTCCAGCACCAATAGCACCAACTACTCCAGCGCCTACATTTCTCATGCTATTAGAACCAACATTTCTAATAGTTCCTAATTGATTTGCAATTGCCATAGTTTACTCCTTTCTAGCAAGCAATCTTTAAAGATTGAATTTCCTTATCCATCTGTTTAACAACACCATTACCACCAAGGTTTTGGTATGCAGTGAACATATTGTTCCAGTTCTCTAATGCATATGATGGAATCTCATTTTTTAATGCGTATTTATCGTGATATTCAATTAGTTTTACTTTTAATAAACAACGTATACCTTCAGCTTCTGCCTTTTTCTTTTTCCGATCATCTTTTAATAGCCATGTGATATAACCAAAAAAAGCTGTAGAAAAAGCAGTTAATAATGTCTGAACAGTTACAATAACTATTTCATTCATTACTTAACCTCTAAAGAATCCATCTTTTCAAACACTCTAGTAACAAATTGATGTAATCCAGTAGATGCAAGACCACTAACTAATCCCATTGCAATTACATCCAAAGTAATTGGTTGACTGTTTGCATATGCGTTAGCAATCGCTAAGATTAATCCTAATAAAGCAACTACTAGCGGAATGTATTTATTAGCAAAGCTAGTTGAACTCTTCCAAACGTATCCAACAACAACACAAATAACTACAATAACAATACTTAGATATTGATTAATAATTTCCATTTTATTCTTCCTCACTTTCATCAATAACTAATGAACCATTTAAAACTGAAATAGCTACATTGATACGATCATGCAACTCTTCATTCATTTCGGTTAACTTAGTATTTTCTGCTTTTAATTTTTCATTTTCTTTTTTTAGTTCTTCATCTTCTACGGAGGGGACATCTGGTACTTCTGGTTCTTGATGTTCTGGTTCATCCTGATTAGGTGTCTTATAAAGAGTTAACACGTTTGCGATTGCCCGTCCTGTATAAACTTCTTTTAAACCTTCACGAATCATTTGAGAAGAACCACCAGAATCTAGTGCACACATAAATGTACATCCATAAGCTTTTGCAAATTCTCTACATTCGTATAGATTCAATTTACCAGTAACTACTGCAAGTGCATATTTTCCATCATCACATTGAAGTAATAAAGATTGTGTATTACTGATACCGCGTTTATCTCCTAAATTCTTAGAATAAACACTGATATCCTTGCCTTCTGCCAACATTACCGCATTAGGTGTAAATGCTAACTTAACATCATCTTTTGCTAACCAGTAATTGCTTGCATAATCCCAATGGATCTTATTTGCTTTATCAATCCATACTACTAAATACCCATCATCCTTTGGAGCAAAATCATTTGTAAATGATTGTTCAACACCTAAATGCTGACCATAATCTGCACCGCTAGTCATTACAAAGTAGTTACAGTTAACTTTGCACCAGTGAATCAAATCGTTATCAATTTCATCAATGGTTTGAAGTGCTTTATAATCTGGATTACCTTTAGCGCTCATAAGACCGATATCCATATCATCTTGTTGCACATATACTTTGACAGTTTGACCATCATAGCTTAGTACATTGTATTTATTAGCAAATCCCATCTTTATTTCCTCTCCTAGCTCTTTTTTTATTAAGTTAATAAATCTATCCCATCCCATGTCTAACGTGCGATGTGGGCAGTATTTACCGCTAAAGTCTTGATGTTTTTTTACGTAGGATATATTCCATCCACGTTCTTTTAATAATTTAGCAACGTATTTAGCACAGTTTTGTTCTGCCTGGATAAACCTATTACCACCACTTTTGGAATAACAAATCTCAATAGCAATATATTTTCTATTGCCATCTCCATATGCACCATCCCCTGCGTGCCATGCATTTCTATCAAATGGTATGCACTCAATAACCTCTTTATCATCCACTGCTACATGATAACTAGTTTTATTATTGTTATTAATCATATAGTTAATCTCACTTGCAGCAGATGCATCATTAGCTGTATTGTGAATGCAAATGCCCACTGCTACCATTGCATGTGGGCATTTAATACTATATTTATTGGTAGGCATTGCTACCTGTCTTATTTGCATTTAATCACCTTCTATTCAATTATTGCTATATTGATATCAATATTAATATTAGAACCAGCATAACCATTACTCATAGCTGTTTTTAATGTCAGCACACCAGATGAAGCATCATAACTATAAGTAATTGCTCCACTTGTTACAGTGACATCACCATAATGAACTCTAAAACTAACTTGTGTTTGCACAAAGTTATCAATAGTTAATTTGTTATAGTCATCTGGTCTAATATTTTTAACATTAAAGGTTGCAGTTCTTGTACCAGATGTAGGACTTCCACCTTGCTGATTCCATAATTGCACAGAACCAAGTTTAATAATACTTACTTTTCCTCTTCCTCCGCCAAGTCTCATTATATTCGCCATTAATAGTACACCTCACTTTCAATAAGATGCACTTTAATAGAAGTTAACCTACTATAAGGCAACCCCCCCCCGATTCATTTTCTTGATATTCATTTTATTATTTCCTTTCTATCATTTCTTTTCTAGCCACGTTGACACAACTTGTGAATTAATATGAAACCAGTTTCCATGTGAACCACCAGTATAACCTGTAAACTTTCTCCATGCTTTAAGCTTTTCAAAGTTTCCGTTATATTTACTGTATAAATCTGCATAGCATGCCCATACTCCACATGGAGCTTGTAATTGTATAAACTGGGTTTTTAAATTATCCGTTAAATAGGATTTAGGTTTTGAACCGTCCCAGTCGTCAGCGCTTATATCTAACTTTACTACTAAAGGAATATATTTATTTCCCTCTAGTGATGATACAGCTAAACTGCCATACTTTAATTCATACCCAGCTGGTATTGAGGCATTTACTCCACCACCTAATCTCATAATATTAGCCATGTTATTTACCTAGCCTTTCTGTTGGATAGGTAAATAAAAAACCTAGCTTATTTGCTAGATTTTGGTACCCCCCCCCGAGTATTTTTGATTGTTAAGAATTTCATCGTTTCTCCTCCTTTATTCTTCATAAAAACCAACGATATTGCAGTTACCATTCCATGAACAAGACCACGTTAATGTTTGCCCTTTTTTTGGATTGATTGATATTGCTGTAGATTTGCGATAGTCAGAGCCAGGAGTTCCGCCAATCGCATTAGCATTATGTTCCAAATATTGAGGATTACAGCTACCAGAAAAGTTAATTGTTTGATTAGCTGTATTACCTCTAATACAAAAGCCAAAAATAACTAAATAAGCATAGTCTTTTGTTAAAGTATAAGTTCTAGTTGCACCACCTTGCGCAAATGCACTATACACTAATTCATATTTCAATTCTTTATTTTTATCTTGTCCATTCATTCTCATTATATTTGCCATCTAACACACCTCCAGTCTTTGAAGATGTGTTTTTAACAAAAGAAGTAGTCTATTGACTACCCCCCCCCGTTTTCTCAGTCCATATTTCTATGATTTTAAAACAGTTCGCTGCATATGTTTTATACATTTGTAATGCCTCTTTTGAGCTTACACAAGATACAAACACTGTATTTAATAAATTCGTAAAGTCAAAATAGCCTCCTTTATTTTCTACTGTGCTTTTAGTATTCATCAATATAGGAAAGCTATCAAACTGATTTTGTCCGCCCCCACTCGGTCTATACCATTTAACATATATCAGTCTATCAGGTTCTGTATAATCAAGCATAAATGAGTTTGTGCCTTCAACTCTAATTTCGTTGTTTTCTAGGGTATATCCTGTTGGGTTTAAACCATCTTTGAATATTCCGTCTTTAAATAGGTATTCTTTACTTTTCCCATTTCCGAAAATTCTTACAATATTAGCCATTTAAAAAACTCCTTTCTCTATTGGAAAGAAGTTCTCTAATAGCTTGGATAAGGTTTTTAAGAACCCCCCCCCGAATCTGTCAATAATGTATATCGCCATTCTTACTTTACTAATATAGCAATAACTTGTTCTTTGTTTTGCAGTTACTTTTAGCAAACCATTTGAATAAGAATAAGTGAAATTAGTAAAGTCTCCACTACCACCATCAAATGAACAATATGCACCAACAACAGGTTGACAGAAATCATTCAATGTTAATTCATCCCAATGCTCATATACATCTTTTACATTAAATGATGCACTAACTGTACCATTACCATAATAAGGACCATTTAAATCTAAATTTCCCAATTTTAGTAATCTACACTTATCTTTAGCTCCCCCAGAGCCTATTCTTAATATATTTGCCATATTATTTTTCTCCTAGAAATTTAACTCTTAAATTAATAGCTATTGTTGGTACTGTACCAGTGCAAATAATTTTAGCTTGGCCTGTAGATTGACCATTATCTTCAATCATCGCTGCATTAATTGCATCAAACATACTTTTTAAACTAGAAGCATAAATTGGCTTTAAAAACTCTTGATCACTAGTTGCAGTGATTCTACTATCACTTAAAGTATAAACACCACTAACCCAATCACCAGGATTAATAGTTATTGTTTTTTCAGCTGATGGAAGATCTGTTTCAACTTTAGTTAACCTTGTTTTTATGCCTGTTAATTCAGCATTTAAGTCTGATTGATTTGATAAAGTACCGCTAATTGCACCCCAATTAGTACTTGGCAATGATTTCCACTCTGTATCATAATTTGTATTAGATTTTTTAAATAAAACTTGTCCAGTTGTTCCACCAGTTGCTAAACCTGGACCAGCTGGGCCTTGTGCACCTGAATCACCCTTTGGGCCTTGAATACCTTGGATACCTTGTTTACCTTGTGGGCCTTGTGGGCCTTGCGGACCTGTATCACCTTTTACACCAGGTTCACCTTGTTCACCTTTTGGACCTTGAATACCTTGAATACCTTGCGGACCTGTATCACCTTTAGGGCCTGTTGCACCAGTAGCTCCTTTTGGGCCTTGAGGTCCAAGTTCACCTTGTGGACCAGTTTCGCCTTGCGGGCCTTGGATTCCTTGAATTCCTTGATCTCCCTTTGGACCTTTAATACTACCTATTAAAATTCTAGCCATAAAACTTCCTTTCTTTTAAATTATCATGTATAGATTACCTGTATCTTCTTCATATTCAAATGAAGGTGTTTCAGTATCATCTGTATATGTTGCATATAAATTGCCATCATCATCTATTTCTAATGCAAAATATCCACTTGTTGGTGCAATTACTGCACTAGTACCAGGAGGACCTTGTTCTCCTTGAGGACCTTGTGGTCCAGGATCTCCTTTAGGTCCTTGAGGCCCTGTTGCTCCTGTTTGCCCGATTGGGCCTTGTTCTCCAGTTGCACCTTTTTCACCTTGTTCTCCTTGAGGACCTTGTTCACCTTGAACACCTTGAGGCCCTTGTTCACCCTGTATACCTTGTTGGCCAGTTGCACCAGGTATGCCTTGAGGACCTTCAGGACCCTTAGGGCCTTCAACTCCTTGCAAACCTTGTTCTCCTTGTGGACCTATAATGCCATGAATACAAGTTGCATCATCTTCATCAGTTAAAACAGTATCATAAAATTTTAACTTGGTTCTTTGCGGCATTAATGCACCTGACTCATTAATTATTAAATGTCCAGATGAAGCTGTAGTTGTCCAAACTTTTCCATCTTCTGAAAATTCAATTGCTTTATCTTCAGTGATTCTTAAATATTTAAAGCCTTCAGCATATGCTTTTAGCTCTGCTAAGGCTTCAAGTTGTTCACCTACATTACCTGCTATTTTTCCATTAATAACTAGTTCTTCAATTTGATTAACTCCAATTTCTTTAGCGCCATCTTTACCACTTAAGATATCAACTAAACCATTAATGAAATCTCTAGTCTGAGTGTGTAGTCTTTGGATTTGTTCACGAGTTTCTGATTCACTTTGCGGATTAGGAAAATCACTAGAATTTTCATATCCATCTCTAGGAGTGAAATTAAACTTTTCCATAAATTATCCTTTCTATTTAACAGCCTTAACAAGCTGATAAAGAAGTTCAAGGTTTGAAAAGCTCATATCTTTATCTACTTCATTATTTCTAAATAAAATACCAAAAAGCTGTACCTTTTTAATTGAACATTTTCTGCTAAAAGTTAAAGCATATTTAACAAATTGCCATCCCCAAGTATGCCATTGAAATTCATCCCACAATCGTGAATAAATTATTATATTTTCTAATTCATCTTCTCCAGTCGGATTTTCTTCAGTGATATATTTAATTCTAGTCAATGAAGGTTTATCACCTCTTACCTGAACATACATTCTTTTAATGGTTTTCAATTGATCAGGTGCATTAAAATCAAACATAGGAGTTTGATAATATGCATCAATAGGCTCTCCAAAATCATCTAGTGAGTTAGTTAAGGTATTTAAATTATTATCATTAACATATAGGATTTCTTGGCTTAAATTTATATAGTCTTTTACTACAAAACTATCCCAATAAAACCACGCTAATCCTTTAGCGGTTTGGTCAGGTCTACTTGTGTCAGTAGAATATGGAGTTAACTGATAATCCCATGCATAAACATGATCATTAACGCATAGCATGTACTTGCCATCATAATTTATAGCAATAGCATTTTCTAAATTATCTTCTTGCAATAAACCACTTTGTCTAGTACCACCATTAATATTTCTAGATATCTTTTGAACGTTTCTTTCATCTTTGATAACTGTTTGTACTAATAGGCATACACCAAATTCAGTAGATGCCCAAATTAGTTTATTATCTACATATGAAATACTTCTTGAAATATCACAACCAAAGCCACTAGATAAAATAGCGCTTGAAAAAAGCGCTTCTGAAAATCCATCTTCATCTGTTTGAAAATAATAATTTACTGCATATATCTCGGTAGGTTTAAATACAACCATTGTATCGTACTGGATGCCAAAGCCTGTAATATCTTCTTCACCATTGCCCATAGTTGCATAATTCAATTCTGGGAAGTAAGTTGCATCGAAAACATCACTATAGTAGTAAATTGCATTACCAGCACCAGCTAAAAACAACCTGGAGTTATTTTGGCCACCATAGCTACACCAATACTTATTTTTCATAATTGAATCAATATAAGTTTGGTCAGTCTTTCTAGCGGTTATAACTACGTTGTTAGTTCCTTTTGAAGGTGCGGTTGTAAAAGTAATCTTTCCAGCAGCATAATCAACTGTAAAAGCTGTTACTTCTTTACCATCTACTTCACATGTAACTTTAGAATCTTTGTCTAAATCTTTATCAGTTAAATGGTATTCTTTCGAGCTACCATCACCATGGAAGGTATTTTTAAAAGCAGAACCTAAGCGGTTATAATCTTCAATCAAATCCGAATAAGTGCCATCCGGTTTTCTGTTTATGCAAATATCCGGTGCATAGGGCTCAACTTCTTTACATTCTTTATTATCATATTGAATATATTTATCAGCTAGATAATAAATCATTCTATTGAAGTTTATAAACATGCCTTTTTCTGCTTTTAAACCAGTATATAAATCTTCTGTTTTATCATTTTCAACATCATACTTAATCAATTTATCATTAATGTGTAAAATGATATTCCCCATATACTTGCCTATCGCTAGGATATTTGAATCAAATGTTTTCTTTATTGCTTGGCCATATCGTTTACCAAACACACCATTTTTCATCATCATATTTTTCATATATGGCGACTGATTCTCACTAAGTTGATACTCTAAGTCTTGAATATTTAAACCACCTGAACCAGGAGAAGGAATTGAAAGTGTTTTATATGAAGGAGGACTATAAGTCTTTTGTTCAATCATCTTCTTGCTCGCTTTCAATAGGTACAAATCTTATATATTTAGCTTGGGCATTTAAATAAAATGTATTAAAAATATTAAACTTTGATAAATCATCATCTATAAAAAATTTACAAGCTAATCCATTTGATAAAACTTCTCTACAAATTTCTTCTTCATATTGTAAATCATCTTCATCTTGTACAATAATTGGAGCTTTTTCCAATTCTTCTTTGCCTTTAAATTTTCTTAATTGATTATTTAAATCAAAGTTTTCCATTAATATTACATTTATATTCCCAATGTAATAATTGTCATAGTCTTTAGATGTTTTTTTCTCAAACATTAAACTTTTGGTTAATTCATACAACTCTTTAACCGTCATAATTAACCTCTTTCTATTTTTTAAAAAGGGGTATTACTACCCCTTGGAATTAAGCATCTTAAAGTTCTGGAGTTGCTTCAGAAACTGTCTTGAACACTCCGCCTTTTTTAGCTTCAACGATAAATGCATCACCATAATCACGGCCTTCAATTACCCATCCATCAATACCTTGAACGTTATTTCTGATGTATAAAGAATGTAACTTTCTAGGCGCGATAACTGCATCTTTATGAGTAAATAACATTAAGCAGTTTTCAGGTAAGTAAGCATCTGGAACTTCAACAATTAAGAAACCAGCACACATACCAACAACACCTTTAGTTAATAATTCTTTATTTAATTTATCAGCTGAAACGAAATGAGAGTTGCTTAACAATAATGCATAAGAGCTGCTTCCAATGTAACAAGTACAAGTAGCAGGATCAATTTTAATATTGTTATTTACGAAAGCTGTTCTTGCTTCAACGATAGCAGTATAAACTGTATCTTTATCTAATGTTGCATGTACTTTTTCATTCTTAGTACCAGCAGCCCAAGTAGATAATGCATATTTATCCCAGAATGGAACACATTGTTCTGCAATTTGTGCTTTAGAAACTTTACCAGCTTCTTTTGCCATCACTTGGTCTTCATAATTTCCACGGTCAATTGTGATTGAGTAAGCCTTGTCTTGAGTTAATGTCAACTCTTGTTTTGTGTCTTGTACTTCTGTAGGAGTACCAAAACGATTTTGTCCACTTCTTGTATAGTTACCTAAAGCTTGCGTTACAACTGTTAATAATACAATTGTTTTTGTACCAATCCAATCATAAGCTTCACTGCTTCTACCAGCGATAACTGATTCAAGAGTATATGGTTGAGATAATTGTTTACGATATTTTGTAGCTAAATTTACTGCCATTTTCTATTTCCTCTACTTTCCTAAAAAGCCCTGTAAAAATGGATCGCTAACTTCTTGAGGACTAGTTTGAGAGATATTCCCAACATTCTTTCTAGCGTTTTGTGCATTTTTATCATATGCATTCAATTTAGATTTAAGCATTCTATTTTCGTACAACGCATACGCTTGAATTAATCCTGTGCCGCCTTGCATCATCTGAATGACTTCATTTGGCAAATGTTCTAAATCCACATCAGGGTAGTTCTTCTGCATATATTGAATTTCATTAATTAGTTGTTGTTGATTTTCATCGTGTATTTGTTGCTGTCTTACCATTTCTTCTTGATGAATCTTATTCATATTCTCCGAATAAACTCTTTGGGCATAATCTAAAAGCAATCTATCATCAGTATTTGGATATTGTTCTTTTAGCTTTGCAGCAAGCTTATTCACTTCATTGGTTTGCTGAAATGTGTTAAGTTGCTTTAAGAAGTTCTCTGGAGTAGTACCAGCTCTAGATGCCATATCATTCAACATCAATAATGCAGGATCGTTAGCAAGCTGTTGATTTTTTTGCATTAATTTATCGTAATTTCTTCCTTTTTGTGCAAGTTCAATAGCTTGTTCACGTGTTAGCGATTCTTCAACACCGTTGTAAGTAATATTCATAAATGGTTCACTGGTTTGTTCATCATTATGAGTTACTTCTTCAGTGCTTTCTTCGTCTTCGGATAAATGAGCTTCCTCATCTAGTTCTGCTTGGATTTCATCAAATGAGAAATCATCATCAGTTGTGTTAGTATTTTGAATTTCTTGGTTTAGATTTTCTTCCATACTTTTTTCCTTTCTTAGCGTTGGTTTACCGCTTTATATAAAACTCATTGGTTTATGAGTAATAAAAAGCACATCCTTAGCGGATGCACTATTTATTCATATTAAGTTGTTCAATTACTTCTGGTGGTGCATACTGTTGCAATAGTTGCATCATACCATTCAATTGGTCATTCTGTTGTTGCTGTTCTTTTAAACTATCAATCAGTTTCTGTTTACCTGATAGATACTTATCTGGGACACTTTCTAAGTAGTCAATAGGATTAGTAATAATACCTTTAGCAAATAGATTATCCATTGTTTGAATATTCATTAATTCGCTCCAGTATGAACTTTCACCTACTGACACATTCAAACTATTCTGCAATGTTTCTAACAAGTTAAAATTAATATCTACATTTCCAATAGGCATTGCAGCACCTGTAGTAGGATCTATTTGTGTTAAGCCTAACTTTTCTGATTCTTCGGCATTTATCTTTACATTTCTAATACCATAATCACAAGACATAATGTCCATGATTATTCTTACACTGTCTTCTACAAATTCATAGAAAGCAAGTTTTTGCAATTGCAAAGGCACCGCGGAAGCTTGTTGTACCGCAATAATAGCAGATGTATTATCAGGTTTAACGTTTCCTAAAGCAGCATCATTTGCACCTAAGAACTCTTTTGTATAGGCGATAGTATCACTTATCAGTTGAATAATTTGATTAGAAAAATCAGGTGCTTTAGATGCATCCATAAACTTTCCTAACAAGTCTAGGTTAGTTGCATTGATTCCTTTTAAAGATGTCATTGCACTAGCAGACTTTCCAAACCTTGCTGCATCATATAAAACTCTTGGGAAACCATTGTTAGTTACATACAACATGCACATTGAAAATAACTTATTAATGAACACCTGGTTAGGAATTACACCAGTAATTGGTGAACGACCATGATAGGACTTTTTAACCTTTTCCCAACTCATATAAGCAATTGGATATCTAGTATAACCTGTATCAGTATCTTCTTTTAAAGTAACCTTAGAAGTGCATTTAATAAAGTGAACTGATTCAACAGTCTTTTTATTTACTATACCAAACTCATCAGTTTCTTCTACCGTTTGTTTTTCTTTCCAGAACTTCGTTATAACAGTTGTTAATTCATCACTGGTATTTTGATAAATCGTTGTGTTCTCGATGTCATCGGCATCAGATACAATGTTTTGAATTTCATCTTCACTTACACCTTCTTTTCTGGCCATGTCTTTTACTTGTTCAGTATAAAGACGTTGTTGAACTATGATATAAGGCTGATTCTGAACGTCACAATCGTAAGGATTTCCAAAATAGATATTTGTATTATCAATAATAGAAACTTCAATAGCACCTTTTATATCTTGCCCTGTTTCAATTTCTGGATTGAATGAAAAATAAAAAGCTGCATCACCATCAACGCAACTATTCTTGATAATATCTCTTGTTTTTTCTTTGTACTTTGTAGTTTCAATTACATGATCTATTTCCCTTGTCAGTATATTCGCGGTTGTCATTGCTTCCTCTGTTTCATCATAAGGACTTAACTTAATACCAATATCATCAGAAACAATCATTGCTACAAAGTAACTTACTACTCTTTTAATCAGATTAAATACCGGTTTAATCAGATCAGGCGCATTCACACCTGTCCAATGTTCACCGTTATAGAATCTTTGATTTTTTTCAACAGTATCAAAAAGCTCAATATTAGTATCATAATCTAAGCATTTTCGATACTCACTAAATATTTCATTCGGACTTTTCTTTGTCATATGGATCTCCTTCATAGTTCAATAAATTCAAATACTGTTCCAATGTTTTATATTCTTCTTCAGAATATTTAACTGGTTCAGTAGTTTTTTTATTGTTTCTAGTCAATAACATATACAACATTAGAAACACAATAATTAACGTTAAAATCATTTGTATTAATAAAATAAATTCAATCATCCACCATACCCCATAAAAGAATTGTACTCTTTATCATCTTCTTCATATTCAAAGTTTGTATTTATTGGCATTGCTTGTTCTCTTGAAATGTAACAAATAGCGCATGCCATTACTCTATCATCGTGACATCCTTCTGCAGCTTCTGGTCTTCCTACATCATTTCGGATAAAACTAAGCATTTCTTTCAATAAATCCACATCTTTTATCAATTCACAGGATTCATTTACTATCTTAACCAAATTAGCTATCATAACCGGTCTTGTTTTTGTATTAGTAGAAAAGCCAAAGCTCTTAACAATATTCTTGCCAAAAGTATCGTACTTTTCTCTAACAAACAAGTTAGGATAATTTCTTTGCTGCAATATCAAGTTAGGATATGTACTAAAATTAGCTTCAATAGACAAGAAAGCACAGTTATAATACATGCCCAAATCATACATGTTATCAACATACATTGGTTCATCCGTTGCATAGCAATAACTACCAACTTGTTCACCGGTTGTATTGTCGATTATATAAGCAGTAAAGTTATCGCTACCTTCGCCAGCAGTATCTCCACCAATTACATAATCATGTCCGTTTATAGGTTCATTCCATATCTTAACCGGTCCTTTTTCATCATCATACCAGGTACCATCGATAAAATACCCACGCTTAATAGGTTCCGGACATTCTTGAATACGATTAAATATAATCTCAGTATTAAATACTGGATTACCAGTTAATAAGAACGCTTCCTCTGGATAAGAAGGATATTCTTGTCTAAACTTATCAACATCACCGCCACAGTTATTCTTAATGCACCATCTGCGCCATGTTAATTGTTCTAAAGTTAAGTTATATTTTTCTTTTAATTCCTTTTCATCTGCAGTCAAAACAAATCCATCATAAGGCATTTTATATTCTTCCATTTCAAACCATGGAAAGAAAAAAGGAATATAATCATTTTCCCCAGCAACTGCTTTATCCCACAAATCTTTAAAAAAGTTATAACCATTAGCTGTAGATTCAATTACTATCATTTGTTGTCCTTGCTGCGGTTGTGCATTGACTAAACCTAATAATAAATCATTAGCGTTATCCTTCCAGAAAGCAAACTCTGACAAGTGTATATAGTTCATCGTAGTAGAACGACCTATTGAACCACTACCAGCTGTAGCAACACTAATCATTGAGTTTAAACCTGGATGCATTAACTTTTCATTTTGGTCATTAGTAGGATTATCAAAATGTAAAACCTTAGCATTAGAATATTTAAGCATTGGTTTAAGCTGCACTGGTAACTTATCATACATAAGTTTAGTCATTCTATAAATGTTATTCGTTGCATCGTTATCATGAGCAACTATGATCGCATTTTTATTAAAATGCGTTACAGTCAATGCAAACATAATACTCTCTGTAGCTGTACTAATGCCCATTTGACGCGCTTTTAAAACGATAGCTCTAAATGGTTTACCAGCGTTATAACATTCTTTAAACCTCTGATAAAACCTTTCCTGTACAGAATTAAACTTAATAGTAACAGTATCAGATGCCTTAGTTTTTATATATACATATTTTTTTATGTAATCATACAAACTAAGCATTTACTTCTTCATTCCTTAGAAAGTCCTCTACTGTCATTTCTACTTTAACTGGATTATCTCCACCTTCAACAGTAACTTTATCACTCCATCCAAAGTTCTTTAATGCAAATACACATCCAGCACCAGCCTTAGGATTTTTTAACATTACTTCATATGAGTTTTCAATCATCAATTGACAATATGCAATTAACTCTCTAACTTCTGGATCTGCATCATCTCTCCAGTCATAGAATGTTTGTTTACTAATTTTAAGATGCAACAACAAACCAGTAAAAGTAATGTCTACCGGAGTTTTATTTTTAAAGTAATTATTTATCTTTTTTCTTAGTTGTGCGACAGTGTACTTTTTCATTTACTTCTCCTTTCCCTAGAATATTAAAATGGTCTAGTATTTTCTTCATAAGATTTTCATCTTCAACTTGAATTGCCTCATCATTTGAAAATCTAATAAAATTGCTATCAGAAATATAAATCACTTGATCAAGATTATAAAACTTATCATTTATTCTCACTAACATTCTTATCTTCCTCTTTTTCCAATACTGGTTTACCTAGTGTATTTCCACATTGTGGGCATTCGTAGTAGAAAACATTATCAACTTGTTTTCTAACCATCGTTGTTCGACATTTCTTGCATTTCATTTCGTCCAGTCTCCTTTCCTTGTAAGCAATCATTATTTCTTTATGTTCACGGTAACTTTTGCATTCATAAGGTCTGCATAATGAAGTTAGATTTTTAAAACATTTACCACATGGTGCTTTATGTATCATAGCAAACTCCAAAATAAAAGGCGGCCTTTCATGGCCACCTTCACACTTATTTCACTTTACCACATTATAGCCGATTTTTAGGTTTTTTCAACCCCCTTTTTTAAAATGGCTATATTCTCTAGCTCTAAATCAATAAATCGCTGCAATCGTTTAATAGACATATCATACAGTACACTAAGTTCTTTTAATGTTATTTCATAAACAAAATGGTCAACAAATAGCTTGTTATATCGTTTATTTACCATGCTAATGATATGATTTATTTCTTCAATTTTTTGTTTATTAATTTCCATCTTGTTTACAATACGTTCTTTTTCAACCATTAAAACCATCTTATAATCTGCTGCATTTAATCCACCAGAACTTTTTTCAGTTTTAAATTTAGGAAAGTTCAACAGTTTATGGTTAATAGTCTTAAGTCTATCGTTTAATCTAGCAATATCTTTATGCAAACTAGCATATGAATAAAGATCATGTTTTAATTTATCAATTTCGTTTTTATATTTCAATTCTCTGTATGGCATTCTTTAGAACCCTCATCAAACCACTTTTCTAACTCTTCTATGCACTTAGGGCATAAATCTATATACTTTTCAAACGCTTCACTTTTTCTAAGTATATATTTACCTGATGCAGGCTCTTCATAAACATTCTTGCAACGATCGCATTGAATTACTTTTGACATTCTTCCACCCCCAATTTTTGATCACATAAATGGCATCTTGTTTGATCTGAATTAATCTCTGTACCACAAGTAGGACAATGATATTTTCCATCAGTCCCAATAAATGGATAATCCACTTTATTTCTATCAACAAATTCTTGTATTTTATCTAAAACTCTATTGTAAGTTGTAAACTCTTCACCATTTGCATTTAAATGCACGTTATATCTTAACCAGGTTAAACCATGTTGTACTTCATCAATTAACATTTTAATCATCTCCTATTTTTTTCCAATCAATTTTTTGCCCACAATTAGAGCAATACTATGCAATGCAATGCTTCTCTGTATTTATTCATCATACCACCCAAATTCTTTACATTGTTGATACATTGCTTCTATCTCACTTTCACCAATATGGTCTCTTTTTTCTCCGTTAACGGTATGTCTATATACAATGGTTTTATTGGGAAATATCTCAAATTCAATATAGGTTTCATATACATCGTCGTAAACTTTTAACTTGTGAGTGTAGGTTATATATTCAGTGTAATATTTACCATTTTTCTTTTTGTATTTAAATCCTAGGCTTTCAAACATTTCCTTAGCGGTTTTCATCTAACGCACCTCTCTAATTTGTAAATTGCTTTTTCCTCAATTGAATCTACTAAGTTTTCTGCTATTTCAAATTCTTTTACATCGTACCATCTACCATTAGTAATTCCTTTTATAAGCCTTAGATTATGTCTTACTTCTTGGCATTTATTTCTTATCATAATTAATCTTTGTAACTTACCAAATTCATCCACTGTTAATTTATTCATCTTTTAACAACTCCTCAATGCTATAAGGCTCATCATCGCTCCATTTAATGAATTGGAATAAATGGTTAAAACCTCTAAAAGCACTATACCCTTCATTATACTCCCATATTTCTGTGCCTTTATATGGTTTAATTGAATAAATACATAAATTGCCGTCGTAATCTCTAGCTATCCACTTATACTTTTTACCAATATTTCTTAAAATAGTTTTTTCATCATCGCTAAGCTTAATAGGTTCTTTGTATTCTGATTCAAGCCAATCTATAAATTTACCAATAACATAATCATATCTATCATATTCATCAAATAATTTTTCTTTGTTATACGAGACTTCTAAACTAACTTCGCCGCTATCATCTGGCCATAAACAATATTCCAAATTCATTAAATCATAAAATTCTTTATTCTTCATGTTCTTAATTTTTCCCTTTCAACAATAACTGAAGTTGTCTTTGTATCTTCAAAGTCTTTCACACTTTCTACAACATAATCACCATATATCTTCTTAGCTTTTTCCAAACTGACTAATTCAATAACTGTTGTAAAAAAAGTCTTTCCTCTAACAATCAATTCAATCATATTATATTTAGTCTTCAAATCTTTTAATTTCATTTTCCATTTCCTTAAACATTCCAAAAAAAGCGTATATCATAATTATCATGCATCCAAATATTGCAACTGTAGCTGCTACAAGCGCAAAGCGAAAAAATATATCTATCAAACATTCAATCATTAATTATTCTCGCAGCAAGGACCAATAAGTTCCCAAGCTTCTATAAATGGTATTTCATATCTTACAGCACATTCATGTTCAATGTTGCATCCTCTTGCTTCTTTCCATCCATTAGCAAATACAACTAAATCAGCACTAGATAACAATTTTAAACTTTCTCCAAGATGCCACAATGGTTTTTCATCCGGATATTTATCGCCAAATAAATTATCTAGTTCTTCTACAGATTCATCAAGATAATTCACAACAGCCTCCAAAATTTCATATCTTTCACTAACTAACTCTGCCTTCGTTCTTCCTTTCATCGGTTGAGATATAAATACTTTTTTCATCTTAATTCACTCCTTTTCTAAGTACTCATTTAATTGTTTAATCTTGCCATATATATGCTGCATTGCTAAAGTTACTGTTACATTATATGCACTTTTATATTTCTTTATATTTTCATTTAAGATTTTAAATTCATCATTTAGCTTATCTACTGTTACTAAGTCATTTGTTCGCATTTTTCTGCTCCTCTACACCATTTTGCCAGCATTGGCAATATGAATTATTTTTCTGGTCCTTTAACCAACTTTCCAAATAGTTAATATCAAATTTCTTAGGATAATTTACTTTCTCACACAGTCTATCAAAAAGCCTTAATATTTCATTTTTAAGCAGCTTATTTTCAAGTTTGACTTCCTGGTACATTCTATTAAGTTCTTTTAAATTGTTCTGCGTGGATCTGCTGCAATTATCCCAATTCACATCATCAAAAACATCATGATATATTTGGTTCCATTCATCCATCATTTCAATCTCTTCGCCCTCATACGCTTCATCTATAAAATCAGTTACACACACTAAAATAATCCTACTATGATATTTTTTTACTTTACCAACCATTTCTTTGTAAGAAGGTGTTTTAAACCAGAATATTTTTTTCCTTGATACATTTAACTTTTTAGAAAGTTCTTCCAATGTTCCAATTTCTATAAATTTATCACCACGATAAAGCGCATATTCTTTATTGTTTACTACCACTTTAATCCTTTTCCATCTCTTCTAAATATTTTAAATACCATTCAGCTTTTGCATTATCTTGTTCTGGATTGCCTTTAAATTGCGCTCTTCTAAAGTATTTATAAGCGTTTAATTTACAGAAGGCTTTCACTTCTTCTTTGCTAAAAAGCAATTTCATTTCATCAATAACCTCAAAAGCTCCGGTATTATAATGCGCTGGATGATTTACTTTCTCCGATTTATCATCTTTATAATAATCTTCAATCACTTCATACAAAAGATTAATATAATGTGATGCAAGCACAACATCAGTTGAATCAACTATATCTATTACCCCTTCTAAGGCTTCCATGCACATCTCTTTATCGTATAACATTAGTACTTCCAATACCTCCTACTCTTTCATTAGCAACCTTTTTTCTATCCGTGTGATACTCAACAAATACCGCCTGGGCTATCTTGTCACCGGATTTAAAATTGCTTACAGCGCCTTCAAATTTCGTTAGGCAAAGTGTAATATTTCCATCATTTTCAGGATTACCATAAAAGTCTGAATCAATAACACCAACGCTATTAGTTAGCATTATTCCGTGTTTTATCCCCACGCTAGACCTTGGAAAAATAAGCATTACAAGATTAGGATCCATTTTACACTTCACATCAGTTTTTACTTTTACAGTTTGACCTTTCCAAATTTCGATATCAACTGGAGTGCAAATATCAAAGCCTGCACTATGCGCGGTTGCTCGCGCTGGCAAAACAATATCTGCATCTGGATATTCTCTAAATTCATCTTTTACTATTTCAAACTTTATCATCCATTACCCTCTTTAAATTCTTTCTTTAGCATGTTTAAAATCTCTTCACGCTCTTTTTCGCTAGGCTCTGGGCCCATTTCTGAATACACAGGCATAATCCTCTTGCTTGTTTGTTTAGCGTTTAAATAGTCCTCAAACTTGTTACCAAACAAGGTTTTAGGTCTCAAATACTGTTCAAACTCTGTGCCTATCCATTGCGCACATTTTTTATCAATCACATTTTTAAAATCATGAGCAGTATAGCCTTCACGTAAACGTGCTCTTATTTTGGATCTAGTTTCTACAGTCTTTTTACTATACTTTGAATTAGTCATTTTGTTTAGATAATCAATTATTTTGTCAATAAGCATCTCTTCCTTTTCCCTCTTAGTCTCATTCAAGGTTACAGCGTCTTTGGTGCGTACTGTCTCGGCTTGCTTGCAAGTGTCTTCGGCAGTATTCTTAGGCATCTCTTCTGGTAAACCAGCCTCTTCGGTGCCTTTATCTCGACTATATATATAATTATTACCTATACTAACCTTACCTATACTATACTGTGTATCCAAACTGTATACATTTTGTATACATGGCTCTTTTTCTAGTGTATACGCGCCATTTTCTTTGAGTTTCAAGGCGCTTTTTTCTTTAATATAAACTGTTTCTTTGTACCTGTCTTTTTGAATATAGTTATTTATTTTCCAGTGTTTAATTGCAATAACACCACTCTCAAATAACAACACATATTTTTTAGCAATTAGAATCTTCATATCATCGTCACTAGCGCCAATCATCTTAAGGATCTTCCTAGGATTATTAATGAATCCATCATCATCAGCGCGCATACTTAAATGAAAATATAAAGCTTGTGAAGAAAGCGGCATATCCATAAATGCATCACTATCAACTATTGTCTTTGCAAACATCCGCCTTTCTGCCATAAATTTCTCCTTTTTACGAGTCAATTTTTAAAAGCCATTTTTAAGCCATTTTAAAAGCGTTTTATTGTGCACTAAATAAAATCATTAATCTTTTGAAAAGTAGCTTAAAATAGGACTTTTTGCGCATTTATATAAATCTAATTATCAAATTCTTTCACTTTACTTTTTTACGTCTAAAAAATCTAAAGTTTAAAAAGTTCAATAATTATCCAATTTTCATTTAGTTTTAGTCTTCTTTTTTTCAATTGTGGCCATATAAATTACATCTTTATGTTTTAAAGGTGCTGCTTTATGTACAATCACATCTTTTTTCATCAAAATAGATAATAACTCTTCAATACGTTCTAATCCATGAAGTGTGATGAAAAAATTGGGAATAACACAATTACCATAATCTCTTAAATTTCTATATATCCAATAGTCAAATCTTACATTATCAACATAGAAACAGCCCTTTGAATTTCTAACAATTTTAGGCCTATTTTTTAAGTCCATTTTATCACCCACCTAACATCTTCGTAATTTGTCATAACTACTACTTTTGTCAAATTTTGATTTTATTTTTTTGATATTAAAAATAGTAGCTAAAAATAATGCTTTTTTCATAATTTTTATAGTCCTTATTTTTTTAAAATTTGACATAGTCTTTTTTTGTCAAATTTTGAGTTTTAAGGGCTATTTTTAAGCCCGTAAGCCGTCTTTTTTCTTTGACGTGTTACGAACTCTTCTTCTAGGCAAATATACTGTTGAGTAATAATAGGACTGCTATGGCCTAATAGACGTTGCACAAGGTGAATATCGTGTGTTTCATCATATGTCCATCTACCAAAGCTTTTTCTTAATGAATGACATCCAATACTATATTTAATGCCGCAAGTCTTTCCTAATTTTTGAATAAAGTTATAAGCTTGTTGTCTAGTTAATGGTTTTTGTGATAATTTACTAGTTTTAAATAAATAATCATTTAAACCTATATTAAATTCTTTTATATAGGCTTCCACTAATGCATATACTTCTTTAGACAAATCATATCTACTTACTTTATTTGTTTTATACTCGGTTATTCTGCAACATCCACCTTGTAGATTCTTGGGAGTTAATTGCAGCAAAACTTCAATTCTGCATCCGGTATTAACTCCTAAAATTAAGATCATATAGTTTCTATACCATTTGTAATAGTATCTATTATCAGGTGAAGCACGGTCTCTATATACTAGGCAAATCCTAGCCATCTCATCAAAGTCCTTCATCTTTATAGGAAAAACATCAATTCTGCCTTCTCCATAATTATGAAAGACTCTAGGTTTATACCCCATCTTATCCCTCCTTTTCTTTTTTATACTTATCAATCAGTTCCTGGATATCATTTCTAACACATCCAGAACCGCCAGTGACATTTAATTTATTTCTGCATCCATCACAATTGGAACTATAGAATAAACACAGTATTCTTAAATCTTCATCGCATCTTTGTAAGTTATTAATTAACTCATTAATAATTGCTTGTTTATTCATCAATTCTCACCGCCAATCCGCAATGTGGGCAATAATTATAAAAACCTCTTACTTTGTAAAAACATCTTGGACATGCATGATAAACTTCATATTTTCTTTCTGTATAGTTCCATTCTTTCTTTTTTATTGCTGATCTAATATTCGTATCAGAAACTAAGTAATCAATATTAGCAACATCTTCTGGATTAATATCAATCAGTTTATTTTTAATATGTTCCCAACTAGTTTCATATTTGTTCATGCAAAAAAATCTTCCTTTCCAAGGTCTAGATAAGCATCTTCATCATCCTCATCTAAATAATTCTTATGAAATTCACGCATAAAGGCATCGTGGCCATATTTTTCTTCAAACATTCTTTGGCCAATTTTTTTCAATTCAATTAATACATCAGTATCTTTTTGGTGCGCATTTAAATGAGTATAGTGACCAATATAAACCCACAATCCATATTTTTCGCTTTTCTTTCTTAAAGCACCATTAAATATATGGTGTTTATCTAGCATTGATTCACTACTACCCAAATAGCAATATCTTTCATCTTGTATAATAGATTTACTCATAATGCACCTCTTTCTTTTTTTTGATAGGATTAAATCTAGACTTAATAATTGATGACCGTCAAAACTATTAAGCCTAGGTTTAGTCCTACCAATTGCAAAATTGATAGAACTACGGTATAATTAGGATGCTCGTTATTTTACTTAGGCTGCTTATTTAAGCAGTCTTTTAATATGTTTCTGTAATGTTATATCTTTGGTCCATTTGATCAGCATTTACATAAACACCTAAGCAAATCAAATAAGCCATTAAATAACAACCAATTATTGTTCCTAATATTGTTAATATCAATTTAGGAACTTTTTTTAATTTTCTTCTCTTTTTCATATTGTCTCCTTAAGTAATTAAATACAAAAATATTTTTGCAATTGTCACTCCAATTATTGAAGAAATTACACTAACTAATATTTGATGTTCTTTAATAAAATCAAAAATAATATCACTAAAGTTCATTTTTAAATTCCCTATTTAAATAAGCACTAAATGGTTACACTTCGTTTAATAAATATAATTTGAGGTTAATAAGGTTTAGATGAAAAGGTTATTAAAATCACTGCCAAAAGAAACAAAGCTAAAATGTGTAGATTTTAGTAAAAGTAACCAAATAGTGCGAGCACTGGTGATACACCACCAACTAATTAATTACTTGCAGCTGCTTTAGCTTTTTCATATTCTTCTGGTCCGGATATTATCGTTATTGTTTTTCCAGTTAATTCTTCCAAAACTTTTATTAGTCTATTTACATCTGGTTTATCCTTCATGACTTTCATCTCCTTTTTTTAAAGTGCATTCCTTATCACTTAAAGCAGAAGCATAACCAATTACTTGATGCTTAAATACATCAGGTAATTCATTCATAATATTTGCTAATTCTTGAATGTAATTAATTGAAGTAGATTCCATTAAGTTCACCTCACTATCAAATACTCATTTTACAATATTATATTACTCTTTTTAAGTTTTCTAGTCAACACTTTTTGTTGCTTTTTGAGTATTTTTAAATTATTATTATTTTAGGAGGTATTTATAATGACTATTAATGAAAGAATTAAAGAATTAAGATGTTGTTTAAAAATGACCCAAACAGAATTTGGAAACTTAATTTCTTTAACACAAAACCATTTAACTGGTATTGAAAGTGGAAAAAGAAATGTAACAGAACGTACAATAAAATTAATATGTTCTATTAATTGGCCACCATCAAATAAGTTAGTTAATGAAAAATGGTTAACAACTGGTGAAGGAGAAATGTTTATCGAAAAAGATCATGATCAAGAATTTATGGAGGCTGTAGGATCAATTGATTTTCACGACGATGAGTTAATTAAAAAGGTAATTATTGACTACATGAAACTTTCTGATGAAAACAAAAAAAGGCTAGCCGATTACATTATCGAACTAGCAGAAATTGCTAAAAAGCAATATAAAGGTAAATAACTATGGATAACTATTGTAGAAATTGTGGAACTAAATTAAATAAAAATGATAATTTTTGTCCTAATTGTGGACAAAGAATAAAAAGTAATAAAATTGGAGATATTAAAATTTTTATTAATAAATACAAAAAACAAATATTAATTGTTTGTTCTTTAATTTTATTATTGATTATAGGTGTATATTTTATATCAAAAAAATCAAAATTATATATAATGCCTAATCATTTTAAAAGCGAAGTTGATACAATTGTGAAAATTGAAACTTCAGAAGATCCATTAGCTTTTTATGTTTATATAACAGAAAATGGTTCAACATTCCATAAAGACAAAAATTGTAGCAACATGGAAAAACCGTCAAAAGTCACAATTGATTATGCTGTATCACTTGGATATAAAGCATGTAAAAAATGTTTTAAATAGGAGAAAGAAAATGGCAGATAATTATTGTAGAAAATGTGGGCATAAATTATTGTCAACAGACAATTATTGTCCAGGTTGTGGATGTAAAATTAATAATACAGAAGGTATTAATGAACAAAAAGAAATTAATTTAGTAGAGAAAGAAACAACTGTACAAGAAATAAGCAATACTACACAAGAGGTAGAAGTAAATACTAACAATCAAAAAACAAACAATAAATTAAAATTCATTAAATTTTTATATCATATTCCAAGTGAAGACAGTTTAGAATTAACAAAACTTATTATATATTTAGTATTCCCACTTTCATTTATATTCAATTTATATGAATTAATAAATCATTTTTATATATACACACATTTAGTAGTAATGTTAATTGGAATAATAGTAATTCTAATTATGTTATCAATAAATATATATAAATATCATACTTTGACTAAAGATGCTTTTAAATTTGCAATTGCCTATTATGCAATTTATTTTGGATTTCAATTGATATTTACTTTTATATATTCAAACTATGGTTTCAAAATGTCCATTGGCGGTGAAATTATACATTTAATCATCATTGTTGCAGAAAATAAACGGTATAAAAATGCATGTCTAAGAAAAAATACATATTATGACAAGAAAAAACATTTAGATGAAATTGTTAAAATGTATAATCCAGAAAATGAAAGTTCAGAAAATAAGTAAAAGCAGGAATTAATCCTGCCTTGTATGATCTATATAGTATTTTACTAAATAGTATACTTTTTTTAGATAATTAGTTTGTAATTTTGTAATATTGTATACTATGAATTTAATGTAAACTTCTCTCATTTGCCCTCCGGTTCTAACGGGCCCGTATAATTATTATAAATTATTACTAATTAAAGCTTCAATAAAAAAAATATCTTGATAGTTTAAGGCGCTACAAGATATTCCTATAGAAAATTAAGGTAGTTTTTTCTATGCCTTTATTATATCAAAAAAAGGATGTGATGTGTATGAAATGTGCTTTATATGCAAGAATTTCAGTTGAAGAACGAAATATTCCTAAATATTCAATCGCTGCACAGTTAGAAAGATTAGAACAATATGCTAAAGATAATAATCTAACTATTTATGATCGTTATATTGATAATGGTATTTCTGCTGCAACAATCAATAAACGTAAAGATTTGGTGCGTTTAATTAATGATTTGGATAATATTGATATAGTTTTGTTTACACAATTAGACCGCTTTTCTAGAAACGTATTGGATGCTAATTCTTTAATTAAAAAGTTTGCTGATAAAAAAGTTTCTTTTAAAGCTATTGATGAAGATGATGTTGATACTTCTACAGCAGATGGAAAGTTTATATTTGATTTAAAAGTTTCCTTGGCCGAACGTGAAAGAAAAAAGACTTCAGAGAGAATCAAAAGAGTTAATGAATTTAAACTAAAAGAAAAAAAAGCTTTATTTGGTGTAGGCCCTACTGGATATAAATTAAACGAAAAAAAACAATGGATATTAAGTGAAGATGCGCCTAGAATATTTGATATGTTTGATGTCTATGTTAAAACTGGTTCCAGAAATGAAGTTAGAAAAATGCTTTTAGAAAAATATAATATAGACATGGAGCCTACTGTTATATCTCACTATTTATCCAAAGCTAGAATTTACACTGGTTTATATAAGGGCATCCAGGATTATTATCCTAGAATTATTTCTGATGAAGTTGCTGAAACTACTGAAAGGTTTAGAAAAAATAACATTGTTAGGAACCGTAGTAAAGGCACAGTGTACATTTTTAGAGGCTTATTAAGGTGTAAATACTGTGGCCATATAATGACAGGTGGAAACGCTAAATCGCGCCCTACAGCGCCTACATACATTATTTATCGCTGCAATCGCAAAAGCAATAACACTAATGTTAAAACCTACTGCACTACAATGCACCAAGTTAGAGAAAAACATGTTGAACATTTTTTAATCAACAATATAATTGATGAGTTTAATAAATATGTTGTTTCAGTAAATAATGCCGAATCAAAGAAGGATCCAATTGTTGATGTTAATAAAATTAAAAATAAAATAAGTAGATTACAAGAATTATATATAAACGGATTAATTGAAATGGATTCTTATAAAGAACAATACGAAACATTAAACAACGAATTAATCAATACTACAAAGCAAGAGAGCCCTAAATTAGGCAATCTAAGCAAGATTAGTGATATCCTAAATAAATTCACTTTAGAAACGTATAACAAGCTTGACCGTATGCAAAAGCGCTATTTCTGGCAGAGTTTAATTGATTATATTGAAGTTGATAAAGATAAAAATCTTAAAATTTATTTCAAATAAAAAAACCACTAATAAGTGGCTTTTTTTATTCTAGTTTTCCAGGCAAAATCAAAGGGTTTTTTCCGAACCAAGAAGTAATTTGAGAAATCAAGCATGACAAATGTTGATCAGCACTAGAAAAATTATAAAACTCATTTAAATGATTATCTATATGTTTACTTAATTCTTCAATACTTACCATATAGTTTTTCGCTGTTTTTTCTTTATCAATTGTAAATATAACATTTAATGAAATATTCAAGTCAAATAATCCTTTTGGAGTAAGATCAATAGTTCTTGTAACTTTTATTGTAAACGTATCAAAACTAATATTTACTAATTCTAAATGTTGATTAATATTTACTTTAAACTCTCCGGATTGATTATCAATTTTTTTATATGTTAATTCATCTAAATCAATATTAACTTTATTAATATAAACTTTATCTTCCATATACACCTCTAAAAAATACTAACAAATTGAAGATCTATGATAATCACTATTATTAGTTTCAAATATATTGCTGTATAAAATTTCATTTTTATTCTTTTTAACAAATAAATTATCTAATAAATAATTAAGCTTATTAAGTAATTTAGAAATACTATTTTCAGTTTTAACTTTACCTATTCTTTCACTAATAGCTTCTATTATAAATTGATTAATACTAATATTTTCTTTTTTTGCATAATAACTCACTTGTTCATGTAATCCAGAAGACATCCTAACAATTATATTACCTTTATATGTTGTTTGAATTTTACTTGGCTCTGGAATTGGTAGATTCGCGTCCTTTAAACATTTTAAGTGAAAATCAAGATTTTCTAAAGCTTCATTCAAAGCTTCTACTTGAGTAGTTCCACCTCCTACGCATCCTTTGACATCTGGAAATCTAGCCATCCATTCACTTCCATCTGTTGTTTCAATTTTAAATAATTCAACAGGATAATCGCGGTTATTCATCTTTGTCCTCCTTTATGCAACTGACTAATTCAACTGCATCTTTAACATAACATGGTTTAATTGGATTTTTATTTACAACAACAGTAAATACTAAGCCAGCTTTTTTATTGATATAATTTTTATGGCTTCCAACTTGTCGATTACTTTCAAATCCATGTATTTTTAAATATTTTTCAAGTTCATCTGGAGTAATATCTTTTCTAGTTGGCTTAGATTCAATTTTATTAATTAATTTTTCATTTTTTTCCCATGTATGCACCTATGATACTATATGTAGTATCACTTATATATTATTTTATTTTTTAATTTAAATCAAGAAAAAAAATAGAGATACTTAGATCTCTATTTGTCGTTATTTATGTTGGTAAGTATGAAAAAGGCTTCTTGAGGTATTTCGACTGAACCCACTGCTTTCATTCGTTTTTTACCTTCTTTTTGCTTTTCTAATAATTTTTT
>CALVFK010000004.1 GCA_944326805.1 uncultured Massilimicrobiota sp.
GTTCCGTAGCTCAGTCGGTAGAGCAGAGGACTGAAAATCCTCGTGTCGCTGGTTCGATTCCGGCCGGAACCACCATTCTTTATATAAAACGATTCACTACATGGCGGGGTAGCTCAGTTGGCTAGAGCAATCGGTTCATACCCGGTGGGTCGGGGGTTCGAATCCCTTCCCCGCTACCATTAAAGAAGTTGGTGGTGAATACCACTTTTTATTTTATTTGGACCCTTAGCTCAGTTGGTTAGAGCTATCGGCTCATAACCGATCGGTCGAAGGTTCGAGTCCTTCAGGGTCCACCATATGTGATTAACCTCATCTCATGAGGTTTTTTTATTTTATATTGATTATTTTATGATATAATAATCATGTTGACATTCATATAGACTTCATAACAGTCATGTATATTATTCAATAAGCAGGTGATGAAATGGAAGATATAAAATTAATGGGATTAACGAATCAACAAGTGAATGAACGTATCACTCAAGGATTTGTTAATGTTTCTCATGATAATATTTCTAAAACAAAAAAACAAATTATTTTAGAACATACACTTACATATTTTAACTGTCTCAATGTTTTTTTAGCTGGCATTATTATATCAACAGGGAGATGGACAAATTTAACATTTATGGTTGTTATTTTCATTAATGCCTTTATTGGTATATATCAGGAACTAAAAGTTAAAAAGATTATTGATCAGTTAACGGTGGTTACTGTAAAAAAAGTAAAGGTTATTCGTGATCAGCAGGAAATGATGATTCCTACAGAGCAACTTGTGATAGACGATATTATATTTCTAGAAACTGGCAATCAGATTGGAAGTGACTGTATTGTTTTAAAGTCTCAAGGTATTGAAGTCAATGAAGCGATGTTGACAGGAGAATCAGAGCCTGTCAAAAAGAAGATTGATGATGAATTGCTTTCTGGTAGCTTTGTTGTTGCTGGAAGTGCTTATGCTAAGGTTATTCGTGTGGGAAATGATAACTATTCTACACAGCTTGTTCATAAAGCCAAAAATAAAAATAATGCTTCTTCGGAAATGAAGGATTCAATCGAAAAAGTCATTAAAATATTAAGTATTGTGATTATTCCAGTAGGGATTGTTCTGTTTTTTTCACAACGTAGTGCTTATCCAGGCGATCTAGCTACAGCAATTGTTAAAACAGTTGCAGGAGTTGTAGGGATGATTCCTGAAGGTCTCGTTTTACTGACTAGTTTATCTTTTATTATAGGTGTTGGAAAATTAGCGCGTAAAAAAGCATTGATTCAGGAAATGGAGGCTATTGAGGCACTAGCAAGAGTCGATGTGCTTTGTCTTGATAAAACAGGAACAATTACAACAGGTGAATTAAAAGTTGAAAAAGTTCTTCCATGTTATTCCTATAACATGCAAGATATTGAATTTGTGATGGGGGTTATGGCACATGAATGCGATGATGTGAACGCAACACAATTGGCGTTGCAGAATCATTTTGAATGCCCAGAACATCCAAGAATAGATAATTATATTCCTTTTTCATCTCAGCGAAAAATGCGTGCTTTAACGATTGTTGGAAAAGGACATTATGTATTAGGTGCACCTGAATTTTTATTGCCGGTTCATCATCCAGTATTAAAGGAAATCGAGACATATACGCAAAAAGGATATCGTGTTTTACTTTTAGGTCAAACTGATCACATTGATGCTTTGCATTCACATGTTGGTCAAATTGAAGCTATGGCATTGATTGTGATTTATGATTGTATTCGACCAGAAGCTAAAGAAACATTACGTTTTTTTGAAAATGCTCATGTGGATATTCGTATTCTTTCAGGAGATAATCCGATAACGGTTGCAAGAGTTGCCCAACTGGCAGGACTAAAAGATGGGCACTTGTATATAGATGCTTCTACTTTACCTGAAGACGATTTTGAACTGGAAAAGATTGTTTCACATTACCATGTTTTTGGACGTGTGCAGCCTGAACAGAAACAGCGTATTATGAAAGCTTTACAGGCTAAAGGGCATGTTGTAGGAATGGTCGGTGATGGTGTCAATGATGTCTTGGCTTTAAAAGATGCGGATTGTGGAATTGCGATGGCAGCGGGAAGTGATGCTGCCAAACAGGCAGCTCATATCGTTCTTCTTGATTCTTCTTTTGCTTCTATGGTAGAAATTGTTAAAGAGGGAAGAGCTATTATTGCGGATATTGAAAGAGTGAGTTCTCTTTATTTAACAAAAACAATTTACTCAACAGTTCTTTGTCTGATCTTTGCAGCATTAAGAATGAGTTATCCTTTTACACCTTTACAGTTGAGTTTAATCAGTGGTCTGGCTATTGGTTTACCAAGCTTTTTATTGACACTGGAGCGTTCTTCATCTCTATCTTCACAAGGTTTTTTAAAGCATGTTATTTCTACAGCAGTTCCTTGTGCTTTGACAATGATTACATATATGCTTTTGATTACTTTTATTGGTCATCAGCTTCATTTTGATGAAGTTATGCTATCAACTTTTTACTATCTTGTTGCAGGCTTTATCAGTTTCCTTGTCGTTTTTGTTGTTTGTCTACCATTGAGTCGTTTGAGAGTGACAGTAACAAGTATTATTGCGATTGTTTTCTATTTGATTTTAATGGTTATGCATGATTTCTTTGAGATTTATTCATTATTTTCTATGTCAATGATATTTATTATTCCAATTTGTTTAAGTACACCTTTTATTTTATGGATTTATAAACAAGGAATTATACGTATATATCAGTTTTTAGAGACATATCATCGTAAAAGTTTTAAGTTATAAACAGAAATATGAGTTGTTTTTTTAGAAAGAATTTGCTGGCATTGTTCTTTGGAAAGGTCAAAAAGTTTATAAGGATGAATATTAATGGTTGATACATAAGCACCACATTTGATTTGAAATGAACATTTTTGATGTAAATATTCAAATGTTTTATCTTGGAGATAATGATAAAGCTCAATAAAAGCAATTTCAATGAGATCTTCATTTGTATTAAACATGACCATAAAGAAAAAATTTGATCTTTCATAATAGAGATGAACATCTCCAAAATCAAAATATGTTTTCATCTTTTCTAGCAAGTGTTTTGAAACATGAAAGTAAAGTTGTGGATATTCTTCAATAAGAAAAGGAATAACACGGTATTCAATATAAATACCTGTTAAAAAACGAACGGATTGAGGAATATGCAGCTGTTTAAAGAAAGGATAAAGATTTTTTTGATAATCAATTTGTTGATAAGAAAAATCTGGGTCCAGAATGGGAAATTGATATTGATTGTTTGTTATATCATATATATACATTTTTATCACCATGTGTAGTTTAACATCTCTTTGATACGATAATTGTCGATTTGTGTCGATACATGTAAAAATAAGTCTTGCAGGACTTATTTTTTAATTTTAAACATATATATCATTAGGTGAGTCTATGAATTATAAGAGATATCTAATCATGGGTTTCAGTTTGATTTGTTATATTATTGTTCTTAAATATATGTTTGCATTGCTGTTTCCTTTTTTATTAGCTATTCTATGTTTTTTTATCCTAAAACCACTTATTGATCGTATACAATATAAAATCCCTCTTCAAACTAGTGCAATAGGTATTTCTTTATTGTTAATTATTTATCTTCTTATGGCTTTTTTGTTAGCTATTGCTTTCATGGCGTTATTTTCTTTTGCTATGCAATTTTTTCAAATGCTGCCAGTATATTATGATTCTATTTTTTTACCTTTTATGCATAATTTTATAAAAAATTTTCAACCCATCTTTTCTTTTTTGCCTCAAGATTTAATCATTATATTTCAAGACTGGATTCAACAAAATATATTTCATGCGATTGCTTTTGCATCACAATTTATTCAATCCATTCCTTCATTTCTCTTTTCTTTTTTTATCTTTATTATTTCCACCTTCTTTTTTATGTTAGATTATGATAATATGAAAAGCTGTTTTTTAACAATCGTATCTCATAAGACATGCATTCAGTTTGTCCAACTCAAAAATCATATTTTAAGAAGCCTATGGATTTATATCAAATGCCAATTGACTTTAATGTTTGTGACTTTTATGATTTTGTGGATTGCATTTATGATTTTAAATATGGAATCATCATTGCTTTATGCATTGACAATCAGTTTATTAGATGGTTTGCCTTTTATAGGAGTTGGGATTATATTGATTCCTATGATGCTGCTTTATATTTTTCAAGGTATTTATATAAAAGCGTTATATCTTTTTTGTCTATATATTTTCATCAATATGACTCATCAGTTTTTAGAACCACATATCATGAAGAAAGAAATGAAGATTCCTGCTTTTTTATTACTTGTTTCAATGGTTTTGCATATTCACTTCTTTGGTATTATTGGCATTGTTCTCTCACCATTGCATATGAGTTTTTTGTATCAGTATTTTCATCGAAGTCAGGATTTGGTATAATGAAAAGCAGGAGGAAAAGAAGATGCGAAAAAAATATTTTTTCTTTGATATTGATGGCACTTTGACGAATAAACAAACCGGGGAACTGGTAGAAAGTGCTAAAAAAACGATTCAACAATTACAGGATCATGGACATTTTGTCTGTATTGCGACAGGGAGAGCTTATTATAAAACGAAAGAATTTGCGAAAAAAGCTGGATTTCATCATATTGTCAGCAATGGAGGAGCAGCTATTACCATTAATGATCAAGTCATTGAAAATCGACCACTTGATCGAGAAAAAGCGATTGCTTTATGCACAGAAGCTCATCAAAAAGGTTTTGGCGTTTTGGTTACTCCTAATGATAGTATTGATGTTATTATGAATGATGAATTATTTATCAAACAGGTAGGTTATCGCTTAGAACCAACACGTTATTTTTATGATTCGTCTTTACGATATGAAGATATTCAAGATTATTATAAGATTTATATTGCGATAGATCAAAAACATGAACATGAATTGACTTTATTGAATTCTTTAGGACATATACGTTTTATGCCTGATTATTTAACTTATCAGCATGATGAAAAAGATCAGGGTATTATGCGCATGTTAGAATATGTTGGAGGAACAATAGAAGATGTTGTTGTTTTTGGGGATGATTATAATGATTTGATTATGTTTAAACCGGAATGGACATCTATTGCGATGGGAAATGCGTGTGAAGAATTAAAGAAGAAAGCTTCATTTATAACAAAAGCAAGCTATGATGATGGTATTGAATATGCCTGTCAACATTTTGGATGGATTTAGCCTATAATAATTGTATACAATTATACAAAATAATGTTATAATAGTATCAATATAGAAAAGGGGTGGAAATCATGAATGGTCAAATTCAAGATTTTTTTCAAAAATCATTGATAATGAATCAAATAGATAACGCTTTGTATCAAACTTATTCTGTTAAAAAAGGTTTACGAAATGAGGATGGAACAGGAGTTTTAGTTGGATTAACAAAAATTTCAGATGTTGTTGGTTATAAAAAAGTTAATGGACAAAAGGAAGATGATTATGGACGTCTTTATTATCGTGGTATTAATGTAGAGGATATCATCCGTTATCATAATGAAAATCAAAGATATTTATTTGAAGAAGTGTGCTTTTTAATTCTTTTTGGATATCTGCCTACATCAGAAGAATTGAAAAGGTTTAAAAAAATCTTAAGTGAGCAATATGCTTTACCACCACACTACCTGGAAGCTAATATATTAGGTTTTCCGGCAAAAAATTTAATGAATAAACTGCAACAGGAAGTTTTGATGCTATATGATTATGATGATGATCCTGATAATACAGGAATATTGGAAACATTAAGTAAAGGCATTAATTTATTAGCTAAAATACCAAGTATTGTTTGTTATATGTATCAGACAAAAGTGCATTATTTTGATGAAAAAAGTCTGGTTATTCATCATGTACAAAAAGATTTAAGTATTGCAGAAATGATTTTAGCTTTATTGCGTCCAGATGGAAAATTTACATCTCAAGAAGCAGAAATTTTAGATATTGCTTTAACATTGCATGCTGATCATGGTGGCGGAAATAATTCTACTTTTACAAATGTTGTGATTTCTTCAACAGGGACAGATATTTATTCATCCGTTGCGGGGGCTATTGGTTCATTGAAAGGCCCACGTCATGGTGGAGCAAATTTGGCTGTTAAAAGACAGATGGAAAAAGTCATTGAAAAGATTTCTGTTGATGCAAAGGATGAAGATATTGAAAATATTGTCAATCGTATTTTGGATAAGGACTTTAATGATGGCAGTGGATTGATTTATGGAATAGGTCACGCTGTTTATACTTTAAGTGATCCTCGAAGTGAAATCTTAAGTGAAAAATGTAAAGAATTGGCGATTGAAAAAGGGCGTTATCAAGAATATATGTTCTATAAACGTTTTGGAGAAATGGCTATTGGTAAGATTTATGAACGTAAAGGAATACATGTATGTACGAATGTTGATTTTTATAGTGGTCTTGTTTATAGTATGTTAAATATTCCTGAAGATCTCTATACTTTATTATTTGTTGTTGCAAGAACAGTAGGGTGGATTGCGCATAATATTGAAAACAAACTTTATTCTAATCGTATTATTCGTCCGGCTACAAAATATGTAGGAGATTTAAAAGAATATCAGTCTATCGAAAAGCGTGAGTTATAAAAAAACGGTTATCATTTTGATAACCATTTTTTTATTTGATAACTTTTGTCCAGTGATAAGGATCTTCCAATCTTCCCCACTGAATACCTGTTAATGTATCATAAAGTTTTTGTGTGAGTGGTCCTGTTTTAAAATCGTGAATCGTGATTTTTTCACCCTTATAACAAAGTTCACCAATAGGTGAAATCACTGCAGCAGTTCCTGTTCCCCATGCTTCTTTTAATTGACCAGTACGTCCTGCTTCCATCAGTTCATCGATGCTTAAATCACGTTCTTCAACTTTATATCCCATATCCTTTAAAATATGAATAATCGAATCTCTTGTGACACCTGGTAATACTGAACCTTCGAGTGCAGCAGTTACAACCGTATCATTAATTAGGAACATGACATTCATTGTTCCTACTTCTTCAACATAGCGGCGATGCACACCATCTAACCATAATACTTGGGTATAGCCATTTTGTTCTGCCTTCACTTGTGCAGCAATGCTGGCAGCATAATTTCCACCACATTTTGTAAAACCTGTCCCACCTTTGACAGCTCTGACATATTCATCTTCAACCCAGATTTTGACAGGGTTGACACCTTCAGGATAATAGGCGCCTACAGGTGATAAGATAATGATAAAGCGGTAACTGTTGGCTGGATGAACACCGACACCAGGTTGCGAAGCATACATGAATGGACGAATGTAAAGTGACGTATCTGGCGCAGTAGGAATCCAGTCTTGTTCATATTTGACAAGTGCTTCTACAGCCTCTACAAACATCTCTTCAGGTAATTCTGCCATGCAAATACGTTTGTTTGAATTGATCATTCGTCGAGCATTCATTTCTGGTCTAAATAATAGAATTTGACCTTGAGGATTACGATAGGCTTTTAATCCTTCAAAAGTTTCTTGGGCATAATGGAGAACCATTGTTGCTGGATCCATTGCGATAGGTCCATAAGGGACTATACGGGCATCATGCCATCCAATGTCTTTATCCCAATCCATGATAAACATATGATCAGTAAAATATTGACCAAATCCTAAATGATTTTGATCTGGTTTTATTTTTAATGTTTTTGCTCTTTCAATTTTAATTTCCATAAAAATCCCCCTTTTTATAATTAAAGAAATTATACTCTTTTTTAAATAGACTTACAATATCTTTTTTTCTTTTAAACAAAAATATAAATAATAATTTTATATAAAGTAGAAAAAAGTATACAAAAAATTGTTATATTAACATAAAGACGAGATGAAAAATTTTCACCTTTCTTTGATAGGTTGAAACCAATTTTAAAATAATATATAATATTTTTATCGTTATTTGAAAGGAGAGTTAATTTATGGAATATATCACCTTAATTGGGATTGTCATTATCGTTGTTGGTTTTGCCTTTAAATTAGATGTTTTGGCAACGGTTATTATTTCAGGAATTGTTACAGGACTTGTTTCCGGAATGAATATCATAGAGATTTTAGAAATCTTAGGAAGTTCTTTTGTTTCTAATCGATTAATGTCAATATTTTTGATTATTTTCCCTGTAATTGCGATTATTGAAAGATATGGATTAAAAGAAAGAGCAGCTTATCTGATTGGGAAAATTAAAAATGCCTCTGCAGGTAAGGTGTTGGCAATTTATTCTGTTATTCGTACTATTGCCTCAGCTTTAAATATTAGAATTGGAGGAGTTGTTCAATTTGTAAGACCATTGATTATGCCAATGGCACAGGCTGCCGGTGAAAAAGTTAAAGGAAAAGAATTAACAGAAAATGAAGAAGAATCATTAAAAGGACTATCATCAGCAGTTGAAAACTATGGAAACTTCTTTGCTCAAAACTGTTTCCCTGCTGCCAGTGGTGTTGTTTTGATGTATGGAACAATGGCTGAAGCTGGATTTACTGAAGTGACTTTAGCAAGTATAGCAGGAGCATCTATTTATATTGCTGTTATTTCTGTTGTTTTATCTTTTGTACAAGTCTTTTTATATGATCGAAAAATAAAGAAAGGAGGAAATAAATAATGTTAGACTTTTTAACAATCTATTTTCCTGAATTCTTTTATGTTTTATGTTCTTTTGTAAGCTTTGATACAGCTTATCGTGCTACACGTAATAAGGAAGCCAAAATAGGAACAACATTATTCTGGGCTTTATTAGGTGTTATCTTTATGTTAGGGAAAGTTCTTCCTAATGTCTTAATTGGAGCTATGCTTGTTGTTATGGGATGTTTAACAGCAACAAATCAAGTAAAAATGGGAGAATTTGAGGAATCAACACATGAATTTCGTCAGCAATCAAGTGAAAAATTAGGAAATAAAATTTTTGTTCCAGCTGTTTCTATTGGTGTCATGGCATTAATTCTGTCATTGATTCAATACAATAAAGATACAGCACAAACATTCTTTTTAAAGTTAAGTAATTTCTTTTCATTCCAATTGTTTTCGTTGGGGAGCAGTAGTGGTGATCCAACAGCTTTAGATGGTGCTGTTATGACAGGTGTTGCTTGTCTGGTTGCTTTTGTATTAGCATTGACTATTTGTAAACCGAAGTTATCTGAAACACGTAGTGATACATCACGTTTATTAATGCAGGTTGGTGCTTCATGTCTACTACCACAATTATTAGGAGCTTTAGGAAGTGTCTTTAATGAAGCGGGTGTAGGAGATGTGATTTCTAGTATTATTTCTAGTGTTGTGCCTTCTGGAAACATTATTATTGGTGTAATTGTTTATGTATTAGGTATGGTTGTCTTTACAATGATCATGGGAAATGCCTTTGCAGCCTTTACAGTTATTACGATTGGAATTGGTATTCCATTTGTGATTAATCAAGGAGGAGATCCTTCAATTGTCGCAGCATTAGGAATGACTGCTGGGTATTGTGGAACTTTAATGACACCAATGGCAGCAAACTTTAATATTGTTCCATGTGCAGTTTTGGAAACAAAGGATCAAAAATGGGCAGTTATTAAGGCACAGGCTCCAATGGCTTTGATCATGATTGTTATTCATATTGTATTAATGCTAGTTTTGGCATTTTAGGAGGTTGTATATGAAAATTTTAGTGACAGGTTTCGACCCTTTTGGTGGAGATAAAATTAATCCTGCTATTGAATCAGTGAAAAAATTACCAGATGAAATTGCTGGTGCACAAATTATTAAATTAGAAATTCCAACAGTTTGTCATCAATCTTTAAAAGTTATTGATGAAGCGATTGAAAAAGAAAATCCAGACGTTGTTTTATCGGTTGGACAAGCTGGAGGACGTACGGATATAACTGTGGAAAGAATTGGTATTAATATAGATGATTGTCGTATTCCAGATAATGCTGGGCAACAAATTATTGATGAACCTGTTTTTGCGGATGGACCAGCTGCTTATTTCTCTAATTTACCAATTAAAGCAATGGTTGAAAATATTCGTCAAAAACAGATTCCTGCCTCTGTATCGAATACGGCTGGAACGTTTGTCTGTAACCATGTTTTATATGGTGTTCGTCATATCATTGAAACAAAATATCCTGGTAAAAAAAGTGGTTTTATTCATATTCCGTTCTTGCCAGAGCAAGTAATCTCAAGAGCAAATACAGCAAGTATGAGTTTAGATACTATTGTAGAAGGTTTGGTTGCAGCAATTGAAGCTATCGTGACAACTGAAGATGATATTAAAGTGACAGGTGGTGCAACGCATTAATGGTACGTGTTTTTGTTTATGGAACATTGAGAAAAGGGATGTATAATCATGATATTTATTTAAGGGATCGTAGTATTTATTGTGGAGATGGTTATATTAAAGGGAGTTTGATGACGATTGATGGAGTCGTTTATCCTGCTTTTTTGCCACAAGGTGATCATCTTGTTTTTGGTGAACTTTATGATGTCGATGATGAAACGGCTCAATGTTTGGATGAACTAGAAAGTTATTTTGGTAAAAACAATCAAAACAATGAGTATAATAAGATATCTATGGATATTCTTGATCAAAACGGTCAAATAAAAGATCAGGCTTTTGTTTATATTTATAATATGGATAATCCTCGAAATGTAGAATCTTTAGGTCATGACATTGAGGAATCTGATTATGTTTTGTACATACAAAAACAAAAACTAAGAAATCAAAGTGTATTTGATGATCAAGATAGTGTTTTATAGATAAGAGAAAGGGTTTTAGACATGTTGTTTAGAACTCTTTTTTGTCTTCTAAAAATGTCAAAAGATAATATTTTCATTAATAAAAAAATGCGTTATAATGGTTAGGTAATGAGGTGAAGGTATGACTTTAGATCAAATGAGTCCTCAAACATTAGTGCAAATTGTTGCGGTAAATGGAAAAGGACTTTTAAGACGACGTTTATTAGAAATGGGTTTGACACCCCATACATTTGTTAAAATTAGAAAAGTGGCTCCTATGGGGGATCCAATAGAAGTCTATTTAAGAAGTTATGTTTTGACATTAAGAAAAGAGGATGCTTCCTTAATTGAAGTAAAGGTGGTGGAGCATGATTAAAAAAATTGCTTTGATTGGAAATCAAAACTGTGGAAAAACAACTCTGTTTAATGCATTAACGGGTTCTTCACAACATGTTGGTAATTTTCCAGGTGTTACGGTAGAACAAAAAACAGGGTTTATAAAAAAACATAAAGATGAACTTGAATTGATTGATTTACCAGGTATTTATTCTTTGTCACCTTATACTTCTGAAGAAATTGTTTCTATTCGTTATTTATTAGAAGAAAAACCATGTTTAATTATTAATATTATTGATGCGACAAATATGGAAAGAAATTTATATCTTACAACACAATTATTAGAATTAAATATTCCAATGATTCTTGTTCTTAATATGATGGATGAAGTGATTGTAAGTGGAAACAGTATTGACATTGATGGTTTAAAAGAACGTTTAGAAATGGATATAGTGCCTATTTCAGCTAGTAAAAATGAAGGTATTGAAGATGTGATTAATGCCATTGAAAAGAATTTAAATCAATCAGCACATCATATTGATATTTGTCATGGAGTGGTTCATAAGGCTATCCATTCCATTTCACATATTGTAGAGCAGAGTGCTCAATCTTTACATTTGCCTTTACGCTATTGTGTCACTAAAATCATTGAAGGTGACGACGATATGTATGATAAGTTGCATATTGATCAAGGAGATCGTCATATTATTGAACATATTTTAGAAAAAATGGAAGAAGAAGCAGGGACTGATCGCGAAGCGGCTTTAGTAGATATGCGTTATTCTTTTATTGAAGATGTTTGTCAACATACTGTCTTTATTGAAAGTGAAACTAAAGAACAGATTCGTTCAGAAAAAATTGATCGATTATTAACACATAAATATTTAGGTATTCCTATTTTTATTTTGATTATGTTATTTATTTTTTATTTGACATTTTCTCTTATAGGTGCTCCTTTACAAGATCTTATGGATATGCTTATAGGACAATTTTCTGATTGGGTTATTCATCTTTTAGAGACGAATGGTGTTGCTTATTGGCTACGCTCTTTAGTTGGAGATGGAATTCTTGCAGGTGTGGGGAGTGTTTTATCCTTTTTGCCAGTGATTGTGATTTTATTTTTCTTTTTATCTATGTTGGAAGACAGTGGCTATATGGCGAGAGTTGCTTTCGTTATGGATAAGGCTTTAAGAAAAATAGGTCTGTCAGGACGTTCATTTGTACCGATGCTGATTGGTTTTGGGTGTAGTGTTCCCGCTATTATGGCGACACGTACTTTATCAAGTGATCGTGACCGCAAAATGACTATTATTTTGACACCTTTTATGTCATGCAGTGCGAAACTTCCTATTTATGGAATGATTATTGCGGCTTTCTTTCCACATAAAGCCCCTCTTGTTATGTTGACGATTTATTGCATTGGTATATTAGTCGCTATTATTTCAGCAATACTTTTAAAAAATACAATTTTTATAGGAGAACCTGTTCCATTTGTTTTAGAACTACCAGCTTATCGTATTCCAACTTTAAAAAATGTTTATTTAAATGTTTTGGATAAGGCAAAAGATTTTATTCATAAAGCATTTACAATTATTTTTATGGCTTCTATTGTCATCTGGTTTTTACAAAGCTTTAACTTTACATTTGATTTTGTATCCGATAGTTCACAAAGTATTTTAGCTGCGATTGGTTCGTTTGTATCACCAGTTTTTGCACCACTGGGATTTAATGATTGGCGAGCTTCAACAGCTCTTATGACAGGGATAACGGCGAAAGAATCAGTTGTTTCAACGTTGACAGTTTTAACTCAATCTTCTTCAACTGTGGCTTTTAATCAAGCTCTTGCTGGTATATTTACACCTTTATCAGCTTTTACCTTCTTGGTTTTTACTGTCTTATATATGCCTTGTGTAGCAGCTTTTGCGGCGACTAGACGAGAACTCCATTCTTGGATACAAGCAGTTTTAACAGTCTTATTTCAAACAGGTATGGCATATCTGGTTGCTTTCTTGATTTATCAGATAGGACATTTGTTCATTTAGGAGGATAAAAAGATGGATGAAAATTATAAAACATTATTACACATTAAAGAAAATCAATTAATTAAAGCTTTTGAGAGAAATAATATGAGTTGTATAGTTGTAAAAAATCAGCAGGAACTTCATCAATATTTAAAAAATATTTTGATAGATCAAAAGAAAGTTGCTGTTGGAGGGAGTGTGACACTCAATCAATTAGGTGTAATTGATTTGATTCAAGAAAGTGATGTACAATTCATTGATCGTTATGAAGAAGGATTATCTCAAGAACAGGTTGTAGAGAGACTACGCGAAGGCTTGTTATCTGATATCTTTATAACAAGTACCAATGCTTTGACTATGGATGGTTGTTTGTATAATGTAGATGGACGTGGAAATCGTGTTTCAGCCATGATTTTTGGACCTAAGGATGTTTATGTGATTGCGGGATTAAACAAAATTTTCAACAATGAACAAGAAGCGATTGATCATATTCGTGAATATAGTGCACCAGCTAATGCTTTGCGTCTGCATAAAAAAACACCATGTACGCGAGTAGGGAAGTGCCAGGACTGTTTGAGTGAGGATCGTATTTGTTCGAGTTATGTGAAATTGGGATATCAAGGACAAAAGAATCGTATTCATGTTATTATTGTTGAAGAAAATAGAGGGTATTAGGTGGAGATTATGAGAAAAACAGGAATACTTTTTCCTATTTCGGCTTTACCAAGCCAATATGGAGTAGGAGATTTTGGTAAAAATGCATATCAATTTATTGATAAGATTGCAAAAGCACATATTCGTATATGGCAAATTCTGCCATTGAATCCTTTAGGGTATGGTAATTCTCCTTACCAGCCATTATCGAGTCATGCTGGTGATGAAATCTATTTGGATATTGAAACATTAATGGAAGCAGGTTTATTGAAGCCAGAAGAAGTGAAAGAGGATATTCATCAGACTTTATATGTTGATTATACAAATGTCAGAAAACAAAAAGAGAAATATTATCAATTGGCTTTTTCACGTTTTCAGGCAGATGAAAACTATCAGGATTTTACTGAAAAAAATCATTCATGGTTATATCCTTATGCCATGTTTCGTGTTTTTAAAACACATCATCAAGAGAAATCGTGGATTGAATGGGAAGATAAATATAAAAATTATCAATATGAACATACTTTTTCATTGTTACCTTTTACTAAAGAAATAGATTATCAGATGTTTTTACAGTATTTCTTTTTTCAACAATGGCAACAATTAAGAGATTATGCGCATCAAAACAATATTGAAATTATTGGAGATATGCCAATATATGTTGGAATGGATTCGGCAGATGTCTGGCAGAATCGTGAAAGTTTCTTGTTGGAGGAAGATGGGACACCTTCATTTGTGGCAGGCGTCCCTCCTGATTATTTTAGTAAATTTGGACAAAGATGGGGAAATCCTCTTTATGATTGGGAATATTTGAAAAAACATCATTATGCTTTTTGGGTGGATCGTATGAAAGCTTCGCAACAGGTGTATGATCGTGTGAGAATTGATCATTTTAGAGGGTTTGATACTTATTGGAAAATACCTGCCAGTGAACCAACAGCCGTTATAGGAAAATGGATAGAAGGACCTGCCTACGATTTGTTTGATGTTTTATATAATCAAGTGGATCATTTATCTATTTTAGCTGAAGATTTAGGCGATTTAAGACCAGAAGTTTATGAGTTAAGAGATCATTATCATCTTAAAGGAATGTATGTTTTTCAGTTCCATTATGCTTCTGATTTTGATTTTTCAAAAGTTGTTGTATATAGTGGGACACACGATAATGACACATTAAATGGATGGTTAAAGACAATAAAAAAAGAAGAATATAAGACTTTAGAAAAATTCTTAAAAAATTATCCAGAAAAACATTTATATCAAAAAATATTACATTATTGTCTAGATTTAGAAGCTCAAGAAGTCATTATTCCATTCTGGGATATCATGGGAAAAGAAAGGGATTGTCGCTTTAATGTGCCTGGTCAAATTGGTTCTCCAAACTGGGAATATCATTTGATAGATTTTCAGGAATTTGACGTCTACCTTGAACAGTTCTCGCATATGATAGTAGAGAGTCAAAGGGGAGATTGAGTATGAAAAGAGCAATTGTTCTTGCTGGAGGTGGCGCAAAAGGAGCCTATCAGGCAGGCTTTATGAAAGCCATTAACGAATCAAACTGGGATTATCAGATTGTGACAGGAACATCTATAGGAGCTTTAAATGCTTGTTTGTTAGCTCAAAAGGATATAGATGTTCTTTTGCATTTATGGGATACCATTGAAGAAAAGGATGTTTTTTTCAATGAGTTACCAGACTTAGGTGGGGATTTAGAAACAATGCTGGATCAATCCCATCTCGCTATTTCATTTTTTAAAACTTATGTTAAAGAAAAGGGTGCAGATATCACACCTTTAAAACTATTAATTAGACGATTATTAAAGGAAGATGTGTTGCTTCAATCATCTATTGATTTTGGTTTATGCACTGTTTATTATCCGTCGCTCAAACCACTCTATATTACAAAAGCTGAAATGCCCCGACAACATATTTATGATTATTTGTTGGCCAGTGCTTCTTGTTTTCCATTGTTTCCTATCCATCGCTTTGATGATCACTCTTATATAGATGGTGGTTACTTTGATAATGTTCCAATAGACTTGGCACTTGCGATGGGAGCTGATGAAGTATTGGTTGTCGATTTAGCCTATCCAGTGAAGCATTCTCATTATCTCCATCGTCCATCTATTCACTATACGCATCCACAAATAGAACTTCATGGTTTTATGGATTTTTCTCGATCATCACTTGATCGACTGATTCGTTTGGGGTATCTTCAAGGTCAAAAAGCAATGAAAAAATATGTTGGGAATCGTTATACTTTTTTACCTTTTCAAACGTCTTTGTTTGATACAATGTATCATGAAGTTTTATACACGGAAAGAAAGATAAGAGAATATACAAATAGCAGCAGTAAAGATCATCTCTATCAATATTTTCTAGAAACACATTTTCAAGAACCATTAATGCGACAAGACTATTTATATGTTATTCTTGATTGGATCTGTGAATTATTGGAAAGGGATATCAGTTATGCTTATTGTTTTGATGTATTAACAAATGATATATTGAAAGATTTTGAAGAATATTGTCAAAGTGATTTTTCAAAACTTCTCTTAGGTGATTGGCATATTGTAGAACATTTGAATAGTCGAGGACTGGTTGGTGTCATTTTGCATTTATTGCTTTACCCACAACATGATAAAATAGGTATAGAACGTCTTATGACATTATTTGATAAACAATATATGATGGCACTGTTGATTAAGTGGTTATATTTAAAAAAGCAAAGTTTATAAGCTTTGCTTTCTTTTTGTTTTATCATAAATAATTTTTAATCCTTTGAAAGTTAAATCGGCATCATAAATATCAATTAGGGCAGTTTCTTTTGCTATCATTCTTCCTAAACCACCTGTTGAAATAACTTTCATATCTTGCTGATATTCTTTTTTGATTTGTTGAATTAAATATTCAGTTTGACCAATATATCCAAAAAAGACACCGGCCTGCATACTTTTAATTGTATTTTTAGCAATCACACGATCTGGTTTTTGAATCTCTATTTCAGGTAATTTAGCAGCCTGTGAAGAAAGGGCATTTGCACATATACCTATACCTGGGGCTGTTGCACCACCTAAGAATTCGCCTTGCTGACTGACAACATCATAAGTTGTTGCTGTTCCAAAATCAATGACGAGGCAAGGACCACCATATGTATAATAGGCACCTACAGCATCGACTAAACGATCGGCACCTAAGGTAGAAGGATTATCAATACGAATATCAATACCTGTTTTGACACCAGGTCCAATAAAAATAGGCTCTTTAAATAAATATTTTTTGATAGAATTTGTAAATGAATAGTTAATTTTAGGAACAACACTACTAATGATGATATCATCAATATCTTTAACTGTAATAGCTGAAGCATTTAAAAATGATAAAAGCATGAAGCCGTATTCATCAGATGTTCTTTGAAATTTTGTTGTTAAACGATAAGTTCCTATCAGGAGATCTTCATGATAGATACCCATTGTAATATTTGTATTTCCAATATCAATAACAATTAACATTTTTGATCCTCCCATTTTTTCATCTGCTTTAAAATTTCAGAAGCTAAGTCATTTTTACTCATTATATCATAATGATGAATAGATTCACTTGTAAGAATGCTGACAACATTGGTATCACCTTGGAAACCAGCTCCTTTTGTTTTTAAATGATTGGCTACAATCATATCACAATTTTTCTTCTTTAATTTTTCCTTAGCATTTTCAATGAGATCCTGTGTTTCCATTGCAAAACCACAAATGATTTGTTGTGGTTTTTTATGTTGGCCTATTTCCAATAGAATATCTTGATTTTTTTGTAATTGTAATGTTAAAGTATCATCGTGTTTTTTGATTTTTTCTTGAGCAATATCTTGGCAGCGATAATCACCTACAGCTGCTGACATAATGATATAGTCAAAATCCTGAACACGATTGATAATTTCATCATGCATTTGTTGAGCTGTTATAATATCAATTGTTTTGACACCATAGGGTTTATTTAAGTGAGTTGGTCCACTGATTAATGTGACATCCCCACCCATTAAAAAAGCACTACGGGCTAAAGCATACCCCATCTTACCACTGGAATGATTGGTGATAAAACGAACAGGATCAATGCTTTCTTGCGTTGGACCGGCACTGACAAGAATTCTTTTATTTTTTAAAACTTTAGGTGTGAACATATAGTCAATCATTTCTAAAAGAATATCTTCATCAGCTAACTTTCCTTTACCCACATCGCCACATGCCAGTAACCCAGAAACAGGTTCCACAAATGTGACTCCAGCATCTTTTAATATTTGCATATTTCTTTGCGTGATTGTATTTTCATACATATGGACATTCATTGCAGGAGCAATGAGTTTAGGGCATGTTGCTGCAAGAAATGCGCTTGTCAGCATATTATCAGCCATTCCATAAGCCAGTTTCGCAATGGTATGTGCACTGGCAGGAACGACCATAAATAAATCAGCATCTTTGACAATATCAACATGTGTGATGATGGCAGGATTTTCATCATCAAATGTATCGACATAGACTTTACGTTTGGTTAATGACTGAATACAGATAGGTGTTATAAAACGTGTAGCACTTTCGCTCATCATCACTTCTATCTGATATCCTTTTTTGATAAGATCACTAATCAGTTGAACACTTTTAAATGCAGCAATGCTGCCAGTTATTCCAATAATGATTTTTTTAGACATTTTTTCACCTTATTTCTTAAATTGAATGAGTATACGAGAAACAATAACTGCAATGATTGTTCCAACAGCCGCTTCCAATAATCCTGTTGTTGCGATAATTGTCAATAGATAGGGTAGAAGTTTTGTTAGTGACAATCCTATAGCTGTGGCATATTGATTGCCAAAAAAAAGATATATTCCTCCTAAAACAAGGATTGTATTGGTCATAGCGCCCACCAGAGAACCTAAACACATGGCTGGTATAGGATGGCTTTTTCCTTTTTCATAAATCAGACCGGCAATATATCCAATACATACTCTTGGCATAATCGCAATAACAAGACTCCATAACGAGCCACTGATAAAAGGAGAAAAGACAAAAGATGTTATTGTTGGCTGAATGGTATTGATAATCAAGCTGGATAAACCAAATACCAGACCAATTTGCGCTCCTTGCTTTTTTCCTAAAACAATCCCGGCAATGATGACGGGAATATGCAATGTTGTTGCACGTAAGGGACCAATAGGAATAAATCCTAAAAAGGGAACCATGACCATGAGAATCTCAATAGCGATAAAAAGTGACATCAAAGCCAGATTCCTTGTTTTTTGTTGATTCATTTGTTACCTCCACTGTCATTTCATTTATGAATACGACGTTTCATTATTTTGATCAAAAAGAAAAGTTAGTGCTTAAAAAAGTCACTACTATAGCATTCTTTTTTTCATCTCACATTATACATGTTTATGCTTACAAAAGCAATCATAGAATGAATTTATAAATAATAATGATTACTATTATTAAAAAAGTTCTTGCTTTCTTATTTTTTAGGTGTATAATGAAAGTAGATGAATAAGGAGGAAAAGATAATGACAAAATGGATTTGTAAAGTATGTGGATATGTTTATGAAGGAGATAATGCTCCTGAACAATGTCCGGTTTGTAAGGCTCCAGCGAGTCAATTTGAAAAAGTAGAAGAAAAGAAATCAAAATATGCTGGAACAAAAACAGAAAAGAATTTAATGGAAGCTTTTGCAGGTGAATCTCAAGCCAGAAATAAATATACTTATTTTGCTGAAATGGCTAGAAAAGAAGGCTTGGAACAGATTGCTGCCATTTTTGAAGAAACTGCTAATCAAGAAAAACAACATGCGAAAATGTGGTTTGCTGAATTTCATGGCATTGGATCAACAGATGAAAATTTAGAAACTGCAGCAGCAGGAGAAAATGAAGAATGGACTGACATGTACAAACGTATGGCTGAGGAAGCAAGAGAAGAAGGTTTTGAAGAATTGGCAATTAAGTTTGAAAATGTTGGGAAAGTTGAAAGATCTCATGAAGCCCGTTATTTAAGATTATTAAAAAATTATAAAGAAGGAAAAACATTTAAAGGTGACGCTCCAAAAGGATGGAAATGTAGACAATGTGGTTTCATTTATGAAGGGGAAGAAGCACCTGAAAGATGTCCAACATGTGGATATCCAAAAGCTTATTTTGAAAGAATGACAGAAAATTATTAATAAAAAAACTGATGTTTCATCAGTTTTTTTTATATGATTCAACAAGAGGTCTTTTTGATAAACCTGTTTTATTTTTAAGTGTTAGGAACATAATGAAGAAACCTGAGATTGTTAAAATACCAACAAAAATAAGCATACTGTTTAAGCCAAAAGTATCTTGTAAAATACCACCAAAAATATTACCTATTGCTGCTCCTAAACCTGTAGACATCATCGCAATCATTGTCTGACCCATCATTTGATCTTTTTCAGCTAAGTGGTCATTGACATAGTAAGTAATCGTTGCTGTAAATAAACCATAAGAGAATCCTTGAAACATCATTCCAATCAAAAGAATAGGAAGTGATGGAGCTAAACAGATTGTAAAGTTTCTGATAAGGTAGAATCCTGCACTAGCAAGAATAAGTGTTTCAGCACGATATTTTTTTAATAAACGGAAAGTGACAGACATTAAAGGCATTTCACTGGCCGCCATACAAAATACAGCCACACCATATAAAGAGGTACTTCCTCCTAGATTTTTTACAATATTAATTAAATATGTTGATAATGAAGTTGAAGCTGCTAACATCAGAGAAAATGCTACCAGGATCATAAAAAATGTACGATAATTTTGAATGATTGAAAAAGCTGTAGATTGTTTTTCTTTAGTATCTTGTTGATGTGTCTGATAATCGGGCATAGAAAAAAGCATATATAATAAAGCGATGCTTGAAATGAGATGAGCAAAAATAATGATTGTCGGATTAAAAAGTTCAATTAACTGACTAATAACGATGGCCCCAGTTGCATAGGCAATAGAACCAAGTCCACGTGATAAACCAAAATTAATATATTGCCCATCTTTAAGATAGTTCATGCAAAGCATAGATAAAAATGGAACAATGGAAGCAACTGTACTCAATAATAAAATATAAAATAACATAATCATCCAAATAGGTGTTGTGATAAAAAATAGACTAATAAATATACCAAACATCAGTAAGTATAGGATGAGAATTAAATTTTTAATATTTAAACGAGGGATTTTAGATAAAAGTGATGAGATGAATGGAGAAAAAAAGATTGAAAAGATGGCTCCACCACCACTGACAATACCAATGTCGGTATTGCTTAATCCTCGATATTGTAAAAATATGGCTATATATCCATAAATAGATAAATAGGATACCCAAAAAAGAATATGTAAAAAATTATATTTCATTTGTAAAGATTTCATGTTTTTATTTCCCTCCCACATAGCGATTTTATCATATCAAAAAATCTTTTTATCATGATATTTTTTCAGAATATGAAATTATTTTCTTTCATCACTGACAGGACTAGATAAAGGATGTCTTGAGTCATTTTTTTTATCATAACTTACTTTGTTCTGGATGTTTTCATCGTAATCTTTTTGAAAGATACATGAAAAAATGATATTCAGTAAATATTCAATAGAAATCTGTGAAGCAAAAGGTGCAATTTTGGTGAAAATCTTTTCTCTTGAACCAATATTCAAAATATAGTTGGCATAGTGTGATAGACGGTTATTACCAATAGATGTTAATACAATCATAGGCGTTCCTTTTTCTTTTAAAGTTTGTGCAATCTGGATGTTTTCATTTGTTTCACCAGAATATGAAATAATCATAGCAATATGTTTTTCATTAGAGTTATATGATTGAAATATCTGTTCACCATGTAAGATTTTTAAATTGACATTTCTTGAAATACGCATCATCTTATGTTGAAAGCTCATGGCTGCCAGAAGTGAGTTGCCTGAACCATAAATATCTATCTGATCATATGTATAAAGTAAATCAACAATTATTTCTAACATAGAAAAATCAATGAGTTTAATTGTATCAGCAATGACTTCTTGATATAAAGAAGACAGTTTATGACAAATCATTGGATAACTATCTTCTTTTGTAAAAGGAAAATTGACATCAATACGATCTGTATGATGTAAATCATATTGAAGTTCTGCAGAATATTTGATTTTAAAATCATTGTAACCTTCCAATCCCATTTTTTTACAAAGGCGAACAATTGTCGCAGGAGAGGTATAAGTCTGCTTTGCTAAAGTTTTGACAGACATGCTTAAAACATCTTCGCCATGATTTAAAATATATCGGGCAATTTGTTTTTCAGATTGAGAAAATTCTAATTCAAATTCTAATTGTGTCATTATGCTCATATTTATCACCAAGCCTATTATAACATGAAATAAAGTTTCATAATAGTTAGAATTTTCAAGTTCTGTATGAAACAGGAATAGGGTGGAATATGATAAAGGAGTAAATATTGATGGATTTAAAATATAGAAAAGTGTCATGGCGTGCATCAATATATTAAATAAGTCTTTGTCTTTAGAAATCATTAAAGAATTAAAAGGAAAACGACAGGACTATCATCAAAAAAGTGGTTTGCATATTCGGTTAATAATAAATGAACTTCTATCATTTTAAAGTCGCGTGACATAGGATGGTCGATTTAAAGAAGTTGAAAATTATATTACTTTGATTGGGAAAAATCAAAGAAAGCTTTATTGCAGTAAAATAATAAAGAATATTGCTAAAGGAGATGAACTCTTTTCAAAATTGTTTGGAAAAGGAGTCAAATATGCATTATTAGCATCGATAGCTTTACATCAGCAAAGATTGCAACAGAATATAAGTATCAATCGAAGCAAAGTGAGAATTTTATACAAAGATTGATTTAGGTATTGTCAATTTTGAAATAGGTACTGAAAAAGAAAATTTTCAATAGGAAGGGTATTATGAAACAATGTTTCATAATTTGTATAGAATTTAATAAAATATGAAATATTTTTATAAAATAATGAAAAAATATTTACTCAAAGAAGAATATCTTTTACAATGACCTTATAAATAAGAGGAGGATTTATAAATGATAAAATTACCAAAAGATTTTTTCTTTGGTGCAGCAATGTCTGGGCCACAAACAGAAGGAAGCTATAATGTGGGAGGAAGATTACGTTCTTATTGGGATATGTATTCTGATATGGAAATTAATGCTTTTCACAATAATGTGGGATCATATGTTGGAAATGATATGTATCACAAATATGAATCAGATATTCAATTATTAAAGAGCATGAATTTTGAATCATTTAGAACATCAATGCAATGGACAAGATTTTTGGATCAAGATGGTAATATTAATCCTGAAGGAGCAAAATGGTATCATCAGTTGATTGATTGTGCTCATGAAAATGGAATTGAAATATTTATGAATATGTATCATTTTGATATGCCTGAATATTTAGTTAAACGTGGTGGATGGCAAAATAGAGAAGTTGTGGAAGCCTATGCTAATTTTGTGAAAAAGGCAATGGAAGAATTTGGTCAAAAAATTAAATACTGGTTTACTTTTAATGAACCTATTGTAGAACCAGAACAACAATTTTTACATGGAACTTGGTATCCATATCAAAAAGATTTTAAACAATCAATTAATGTTCAATACAATATTACTTTAGCACACTGTTTAGCCGTCATGAATTTTAGAAAACTTCAAAAAGAAGGGAAAATTCGTGAAGATGCAAAAATTGGGATGATTAATTGTTTTGCACCACCATATACAAAAGATAATCCATCTGCTGAAGATTTGGAAGCAGTCAGAATGACAGATGGTTTACATAATCGCTGGTGGTTAGATGTTGTGGCACATGGGCATTTACCTGAAGATGTTTTAGATACAGTGGAAAATGACTGGAAAGTTGAAATCAATCGTCGTGTTGGAGATGAAGCTATTTTAGCTCAAGGGAAAGTGGACTGGTTAGGATTTAACTATTATCAGCCAACACGTGTTCAAGCACCTGATTCAAAATTTGATGAAAATGGATTGCCATGCATTGCAAAACCATATATTTGGCCTGAAAGAAAAATGAATGTTCATCGTGGATGGGAAATTTATCCAAAAGGAATTTATGACTTTGGAATGAAGATTAAAAAAGAATGTCCTGATTTGCCTTTCTTTATTTCAGAAAATGGAATGGGTGTTGAAGGCGAAGAAAAATTCATGGATGAAAATGGAGTCATTCAAGATGATTATCGTATTGAATTTGTGAGAGATCATTTAGAATGGATAGCAAAAGCTATTGAAGATGGAGCAAATTGTTTAGGTTATCATTACTGGGGTGCGATTGATAACTGGTCTTGGTGTAATGCATTTAAAAATCGTTATGGATTTGTAAGGGTTTGTCTTGATGAAGGTTATAAACGTAAAGAAAAGAAATCAGCCAGCTGGATTAGAGAAGTGGCTCGTACAAAAGAATTTGAATAAAGATTGTCTGCAATGACAATCTTTTTTTGAAACAAAGTTTCATAGACTTCTTTGTAATATTTTCTTTTATGAAACTTCATTATAAAGTCAAAAGATAGCGTTTACTCTTGAAATAGTTTATTATAAAATAATTGTAAAGAGTAAGGAGGAATAAATAGTGGAAAAGAAAATGCCAAAAGGTTTTTACTGGGGTGGATCAGTATCTTCATTCCAGACAGAAGGAGCAAGAAATGAAGGAGGAAAAGGTGTCTGTATTTATGATGTGAGACCAATGAATCCTGAATTTTCAGATTGGAATGTGGCAATTGATGAATATCATCGTTATGACGAAGATATTGCATTAATGAAAGAAATGGGATTTAATTTTTATCGTTTTTCTATTTGCTGGTCAAGAATTATTCCTAATGGAACATTAGATGAACCAGTCAATGAAGAAGGAGTTCAATTCTATAGTGATTTAATTGATAAATTATTAGCTGCTGGAATTGAACCAATGATTACATTAGTTCACTTTGATATGCCTTATCATTTAGTGAAAAACTATAATGGTTTTGCATCTCGTTATGTTGTTGATTGTTTTGAAAGATATGCCAGAGTATGTATTGAAAGATTTGGAGATCGTGTAAAACATTGGATGAGTTTCAATGAACAGAATTTACATGGTATGATGTTAAGAGTTTCTAATGCTGAAGAAATTCCTGAAGGTGTCAGTGAAGCTAAACACTTATATCAAGTGAATCATAATGTTTTCATTGCTCACTGTAAAGCTGTTAAAGCATTAAGAGAATTACAACCAGATGCAAAATTCTGTGGTATGGCTGCTGTTACAAATATTTATCCATACACAAATACACCTAAAAATAATTTATTTGCATGGCAAGCTTATCAATATATGAATGGTTTCCATGTTGATGTCTTTGCGAAAGGAAAATACCCTGATTATATGGTTGCTTATCTTGAAAATAGAGGATGGATGCCTCATTTTGAAGAAGGTGACGAAGAATTATTGAAATATACTGTTGACTATATTGCATTTAGTTATTATCGTTCTAATACAATTACTGAAGGAGAATTTGATTTAGAAAGACCTTATCATGAAGTTGTGAATGAACATGTTGTGAAAAATCCACATTGTGAAGCTAATGAATGGGGATGGGAAATCGATCCGATTGGATTTAGATGGACATTAAATGATTTACATGTACGTTCTGATTTACCTGTTTTCGTATTAGAAAATGGTGTAGGTTGGCGTGAAGATATGACTCAAGAAGAAGTTGATGCTATGCTTGCAGCTGGAAAAACAATTGAAGATGACTATCGTATCAATTATCATAGAGATCATATCAAAGAAATGGAAAATGCGATGTTTGAAGAAGGTGTTCCATGCTTAGGATATATTACATGGGGACCAATCGATATTTTAGCGAGTATGTGTAATATGGATAAACGTTATGGATTTGTTTATGTAA
>CALVFK010000005.1 GCA_944326805.1 uncultured Massilimicrobiota sp.
GCTTTCCCTGCATCCTCGTAATTTTCTTTTTCTACTTGATAAACATATTTCATTATCTCATTCCTTTTCCATATAAAAGCCCACAGGCTTCAAACATCGTTTGACCAGTTTGAAAAAGATTAATGTGTAAATCTTTCGCTGTTTCTATCATCTGTTGATCCAATGGTTTTCCTCTCACCAAAATCACTGTATCTAAATCCAAAACCTCTGCTGTACGTAAAGATTGTACATTGGCTAATCCTGTTAAAAATAAAACATCTTCTGTTTCATCTTTCAACAAAGCTAAAGCATCCGACATTAAATCAGTCGCAAAACCCTTATCATAATTTTTTTGATAAATATCATCTTGAGCAATATAGATTTCCCTTGCCTGTAAAAGAGTCACTATGTCTTTAACTAACATGGATCTTCTTCCTTTAAATAATCAAGAATCAACATTTTGAGATCTTCCAGTTGTTTCTGACACCCAAAAACAGTCCCATCAACACTGACAACCGGAGCCAATCCACAAGCCCCTACACAACGTGTTGCATCAATTGAAAACAATCCATTGGCACTGGTAGAATTCACTTCACACTCTGTCATCTCACAAAGTAAATCTAAAATTGTCTGTGCTCCATTGACATAACAGGCCGTTCCAAGACAGACTGAAATGACATGCTTTCCTTTTGGTTCAGTTGTAAACTGAGAATAAAAAGTCACAACACCATAAACCTTAGAAACAGGAACATTCAATGTATCTGCTATTTTTACCATTGCTTCAAAAGGTATATAGCCAAGTTCATCTTGAATATCATGAAGCATTAATTTCATAGGTCCTTTTTGATCCTTATGCTGATCAACAATCGCATCAATCTTATCTAAATACTCTTGTTTCAAACCTCCCATAAACAAACTCCTTTCCTATTTATAAATTTATTATATCATAGTTTGTAAACGCTTTAAATTTATTTTAAGTAAACAAAAAGAGTTTTCAAAATCTTGATATATCCTTATTAATATATCAAAAAAGAGAAATCTCATTCTTGATTTCCCTTACAAAGATTTAACTTTTTTGTTCATCTTCTATTTCTTTAGCTAAATACAAATCACTTCGACAATGCATATCAGAAATTCCATTTCTCATCAATTGATAGATTTGTGATGTATAAAAGATATTCATTGCTTTTTTTATATCCCAATGATTTCTATTCATAAGCAATAAGATAATTCTTGCATATTAGGTCTTTTATATTTCAATCTTTTTAAAGCAACAGATTTATCAATCAGTCCTATAGTATTACATTTTTATTGTGTTTTATCTATATAGGCAGGTTTTATATGAATGAATCAATAATCTCCTCTTTGATGAAATTCTTTTTTATTGCCACTGATTTGATGTCTTTCCTGAAGTTTCTTTTCAATATCTTCCACTTGAATACCTTGTTGATACATCAAAACAAGCACATGATAAAATAAATCACTGATTTCTCCAATTAATTCCTCTTTATTATTGTTCTTTGCAGCAATAATTGTTTCACTTGCTTCTTCTCCAACCTTTTTACAAATCTTATCAACACCCTGATCTAAAAGATAATTTGTATAAGATTTTTCAACAGGATGAAGATGACGATCAGCAATCACATCATAAACTTCATGAAAGATTGTTTTTTCAAAAACATAAGGTATCACTTCCTGAAAAAAACATGAATAGGAACCTGTATGACAAGCTGCTCCCACTTGATCTACAATAATCAATAAAGTATCATCATCACAATCCAGATACATACCTTGAATATATTGGAAATGCCCCGATGTTTCACCCTTATGCCATAGTTCCTGACGAGAACGTGAATAAAAATAAGTTTCACCTGTTTCTAACATTTTATCATATGCTTCTTCATTCACATAAGCCAACATCAAAACAGTCTTTGTTTTAGCATCTTGTACAATGGCTGGTACTAAGCCATTACCTTTTTCAAAATCTGGTTTCATAGTTCCTCCTTACAGGGATATGATGTTTGGCACACAATGCCTTAACATCTTCAATGGTTGCTTCCTGATAATGAAACAAAGAAGCCGCCAAAGCCCCATCACAATTTGTTTTTTCAAATACTTCTACAATATCTTCCTGCCCTCCACAGCCACCACTGGCAATCACAGGAATCGACACAACACGCATCAGTGCATTCAACATATCAATATCAAAACCATCTCTTGTTCCATCACGATCCATTGATGTTAATAAGATTTCACCAGCTCCTAAATCTTCACATTGTTTGGCCCATGTTAATAAATCTAAACCCGTGTTTTTTCTACCACCGGCTATATAGACATCATAACCCGATTGATCTTCTCGTTTTTTCGCATCAATAGCCACAACAACACATTGCACACCAAATTCATCGGATGCCTGTTTGATAAGTTGAGGATTTAAGATAGCTGCTGAATTAATAGATACTTTATCTGCTCCACTGGATAAAATCATACGAAAGTCATCCAATGTACGAATACCCCCACCAACAGTTAAAGGAATGGAAAGTTCACAGGCAGCTCTTTGAATGACATCTTTAAGAATATCTCGATTTTCATAAGTCGCTGTAATATCAAGAAAAACAACTTCATCTGCACATTGTTCATCATAGCGTTTGGCAATCTCTACTGGATCACCAATATCTTTTAAGCCAACAAAATTGACACCTTTTACAACTTTTCCATCTTTAATATCTAAACAGGGGATGATTCTTTTGGCAAGCATTCTATCACCTCTTTTAAATCAATTTTTCCTTCATAATAAGCCTTACCTACAATGCAGCCTTCATAACCTTGACGATAAGCTTCTAAAACATCATTTCTATCTTTGACACCACCTGATACAATACAGCGTAAAGATGTTGTATCTTTGATTTGTTGATAAATATCAAATGAAGGCCCTTGTAAAGTTCCATCTTTCGATATATCTGTACAAATAACGTATTGAACACCCATCTTCTCTAATGTTTTTAAAAAATCTAAATAATGGACTTGAGTTTGTACTAGCCATCCTGAAGTCGAAACATACCCATCTTTAATATCTACTCCCACAACAATCTTTTGTGCCCCATATTGTTTTAACATTGCTTTTAGAAAATCTGGATTCTGAATAGCTGCAGTCCCAAGAATAACACGATTGATACCAATTTCATCTAAATATAAAGAAACCGTTCTGGCATCACGTATACCTCCACCCACTTCAATAGGAATAGAGATGGTATCACGTATTTTTTTTATAGTTTCTATATTGGTTGTCATGCCATCTTTAGCCCCGTCCAAATCCACAACATGAAGATACATTGCTCCCATCTTTTCAAAGGATTGAGCCAGTGTTTCAGGTGATGAAGAATAGACTGTTTTTTGTTGATAATCGCCCTTATATAAACGAACAGCTTCACCATTTTTTAAATCAATTGCTGGAATGATCATCATTTTACCATCTCCTTAAACGCTAATAATATTTTTTGACCAACTTTCCCACTTTTTTCAGGATGAAACTGACATCCCATGACATTGTCTTTGGCAACAACAGCTGTAATCTTTTCTTGTCCATACTCACAATAAGCAATCAACTCATCATCAGTCGGATATGCCATATAAGAATGAACAAAATAAACATAATCTCCTTGATGAACATATTGCATAAGAGGATGTTTTTGTTTCATCATTAAATCATTCCATCCCATATGAGGAATCTTTGCCTGAACTTCCATGCGTCGAACTTCTCCCTTTAAAAAGCCTAAACCTTGTGTTGGACAAACTTCATATCCTTTTTCAAATAAGATTTGCATTCCTAAACAAATCCCTAAAATGGGAATACCAGCCTGTTGTCTTTCATTTAAAATATCAATCAAATCATATTGTTTTAAATGTTCCATCGCCACTGGAAAAGTTCCTACTCCCGGCAAAACAATCCCTTTGGCCTGACGGATAACATCATGGTCACGACTCACAACAACGTCCATACCCAGTTTTAAAAAAGCATTCTGAACACTCATAAGATTGCCTACATGATAATCAATAATCACAATCATCTTACAAAACTCCTTTGGAAGAAACAATTTGTTCTTTATTCTTCTCATCAATACAAATAGCTTGTTTTAAAGCTCTGGCAAAACTTTTAAACATAGCTTCAATAATATGATGTGTATTTTCTCCATAGTTCTCTACAATATGTAAAGTCATCAAAGCATGGTCACTGACAGCTTTAAAAAATTCTTTTGTCATTTCGGTTTCATAGTTTCCTAAATGCTGGCAAGGTAAATGAGCTTGATAAACAAGATAAGGACGTCCACTTAAATCCAATGTCGTTGTGACTAAAGCTTCATCCATGGGAATGGCCATTTGACCATAACGATAAATGCCTTTTTTATCTCCCAATGCTTCTTTTAAACACTCACCAAAAACAATTCCTAAATCTTCTACTGTATGATGACTATCCACTTTTAAATCACCCTGACATTTGACAATACAATCTATTCCACTATGAAAAGCTAATAACTCAAACATATGATCCATAAATCCAATGCCTGTATCCACTTGAGCTTGACCTGTCCCTTCTAAACAAAGAGACATTTCAATAGATGTTTCCTTTGTTATTCTTTTGATTTGACTTTGTCGCATGATTCATCCTCCTTAAATCTCACTGCAATACTATTTGCATGTCCATCCAATCCTTCTTTGTTTGCAAAAGTCATCACATCATCTTTAAAAGTCTGTAAAACTTGTTTTGGATAATAACTATAAGATGAATACTTCACGAAATCATAAACACCTAAAGCACTATAAAATTTGGCCGTTCCTCCTGTTGGTAAGACATGATTTGTTCCAGACATATAATCCCCTAATGGTTCTGGTGTATATTCTCCTAAAAAGATAGAACCAGCATTATGAATCAAAGGTAAAGTATTCATAGGATTTTCCACTAAAACTTCTAAATGTTCTGGAGCGAATTCATTAGATACCTGAAAAGCTTCCTCAATAGAATCTACCAAAAAGGCACCACCATAATTTGTCAATGATGATTCAATAATATCAGCTCTTGATAAAGAGGGCATCTGTTTTTGAAGCTCTACATTTACCTGTTCAATCAATGATTGAGATGTCGTCACTAAAATAGCACTCGCCAATTTATCATGTTCTGCCTGACTCATTAAATCAGCTGCAATGTATTGGGGATTGGCTTTTTCATCAGCAACTATCAAGACTTCACTAGGACCCGCAATCATATCAATATCCACACGCCCATAACAACATTTTTTAGCTGTCGCAACATAAATATTTCCGGGACCAACAATCTTATCTACCTTTGGTAACATATTTGTTCCGATAGCTACACCGGCAACACCATGTGCTCCTCCTACTTTATAAATACGTTCAATGCCACAGACATAAGCAGCTGCTAAAATAGAAGGATTCACTTTTCCATCGGCCTTCACAGGTGTGATAATAATCAATTCTTTGACACCAGCCAGTTTGGCAGGAATGGCATTCATCATAACTGTTGAAGGATATGTGGCAGTTCCACCTGGTACGTATAAAGCAACTTTTTCTAAACCACGCACAATCTGTCCCATCATCACTCCATTTTCTTTATAGATAGACCATGAACGATCAACTTGATGTTGATGAAAATCAATCAGTTGTTCTTTTGTACGTTCCAATATACGTATAAAATCTTTTCCAACGCTTGTCACACCATCTAAAATTTCTTGTTTAGAAACAATAAAATCTTGTGGTCCTTCCATCCTATATCCATCCAATTCATAACAATATTTCATGATGGCCTGATCACCATTTTTTTCTATATCTTCAATCATCTGCATGACAGTTTCATTAACCTGTTGCGAAATTTCTGTTTTACGTGAAGAAAACTTCTTCACCACATCTTTGAATTGTCCTTGTAAATCATATGTCTTCAACATCTTTATTCCCCCTTTAACTTTTCTATCAAATCAAAGATTTCATCTTTTTTAAACTTCAAACTCACTTTATTAACAATCATCTTTGTCGATACATCACTGATTTTTTCAATAATTTCTAAACCATTTGCCTTCAAAGTTGAACCAGTTTCCACAATATCCACAATAGCATCACTTAATCCCACAACCGGCCCTAATTCTACCGAACCTTCTAATTTAATAATTTCAACATCCTGTTGTTTTTGATGAAAGTAATCTTTAGCTACCTTCGTATATTTGGAAGCAATACGCTGACGACGTTTAAAAACCTTATCACGATATTCTGGATATGCCGCTAAAGCAAAATAACATTTTCCAATATTTAAATCCAACATCTCATAATAATCTTGAAAATCACTATCTTTCAAAGTATCTTTACCAACAAAACCAACATCCACAATACCATGTTCTAAAAAGGTTAAAACATCATTTGCTTTTGCAAAAATCATGGATAAACCATCACTTGTTTCAATCATCAATTCACGATTTTTATGAATAATAGGCTCCATATCAAAGCCCTTTTCAGCCAATAAACGACAAACCTGTTTTTCAATACGACCTTTTGTGATTGCTATTTTAATCATGCTTCCTCCTCCTTTTCTAAGGCCTTTAAAATGTGACTTAAATCATAACTAAAGCCAATGGCTGGAACCTCTCGATCAAAATGATTCATTAAATGATCATAACGTCCTCCATTCATAATCGGTTGTGCACTATAAGGAGAATAGCCTTTCAACATAATTCCTGTATAATATTTCATCATGGGTGTCATCGCCAAATCAAAAGTGAGAAGTTCTCTATGAGGAATCTTTTCATACAGTTCAATCAATTCTTCAATCGCTTCCTTCAACAATATATCTTCAACTCTATTTTTCATATCATATAACACTTGAACATCTCCAAATGCTTGAGGTAAAGTCATTAATAATGTCTGTATACTTTGATCAAAGTGATGACTTTCCACAAATGATTTCATAGCACTTAAATCACGTCTTTTCAAAATATCTATAAATCGTTCATCATCAACAATCTCGACTAAACGACGATAAAACTTAGCCGATCCCATTTCAATACGTATATGCTTTAATTTTAAACATGTCATTGTCTTTAAAACAAGTTCCAGACATTCCAAATCACCAGCAAATCCTCCTTTTCCAATCAGTTCAACGCCTGCCTGAAAAAACTCACTGCTTCTTCCTTTATGCCTTTTTTCCTTTCGATAAACCTTCCCAAAATAACAATATCGCTTTTCATCTTTCTCATTTTGTGAACAATATAATCTTGCAAGTGGAACTGTAAAATCCACTCTTAAAGCGACTCTTTTTCCTTCATAATTAACATATTGAAACATTTTTTCTTCATCAATTCCAATATCCATATCATTATAAAGATCAACATATTCAAAAGAAGGCATTAAAACTTCCAAGTACCCACGTTCAACAAAAAGATGTCTTAAATCCTTTTCAATATCTCTTAATACAGAAACATTATCCATAATGGCATCAATACTTTCTTCTGGTATCAAATATTTAAATTCTTCCATAAAGTCCTCCTTAACAAAAAAGACGAGTCATAATGACTCGCCCACCTATTCTAAGTCATTAGATACACCCATTTATAAATATATGCAAAATGGGCTGTATCTTTCATAGATATAACCCTAAGTGTTCCAATGATGATGGTGATGAAATTGTTGATTTAAAATTGTCTTTTTCATAAATATCACCTCATTTTTTATTATTCTAACACATCTAAATAATAAAAAAAAGAATTTTTTATAAAAACTTTACGAGTATTCCAATCTGTTATATTCATTGCTTAAAAATTAAGCTTTTAAAAGTATATATAAAAAGAAAGGTCACTAAAACCTTTCCATCAAACTTTACCATGCATTATCTACAATGTTATGTCCATCCACACGATAAAGATAATCAGTTGTCCAGCTTGTGTCATAAGGTTCATTATGTGTTTGATGCGTAGATGGCATAAAACGCACACTGTAAAATCTTGTTCCAACGTAGTTTTGATCCTGTTTTCTCATTAGAATAATATCCTGCACCGTTTGAGATTCTGCTACTGAGGAATCAATACGTCGTGTTATATAAACACCATATTGATCATCATTTTGTGAATAGATGGTCATATCCAATATTTGCACATCTAAAATAATACCCTCACTATTATCTATTCGTGTGATTTCCTGATCAATACTTTTTACAGCTTGATAAATATCATCTTCACCTTGCACTTTAATAAGATTTTCATCCGATTTTATAGTTGAAATATCATCAACTTCCAGTAGTTGAGTATAACTTGCATAACGTTGCTGATCTTTTTCTTCCTCTGCTATTTCATATGATTCTTGCTTAGATTCTTCTTGTGAGGATTCTGTTGATTCATTGGTTGATATAGATTGTTCTGTTTCTTGTTTATTCAAATCTTCTTCAAATAAATCCGGATTTATTCTTAAAGTATTATTATATTGTCTATCCAATTGATAAATTTTACATTCATCATTATCCAATTGAATAAGATAATCATGTAGTTCATCTGAAATATATAAAATTTGATTACCTACAAGAGAAACCTCACATACATTTTGATTCATAACAACTTGATGTTGTTTAATAACCAAGTTCATCCACTCATTTCCATATATACATCCTTCATATTCATCTATAAAGCTATCTTGATCCTGTATAATTTTATTCATTGCATAAAATTTATAAGTATCATCGTAGGCAACATAAAAAACATCTTCAAATTGACCTACTCTTTGAACAAAATTGGTATCTATTTCAAAAACTTTTTGTCCAAATAAATAACGTACGTTATCATAAAGAGTCAACTGTTTATCATCTATACGATAAGCTAAATATTGATCATGATAATTGAAATAATTAAGTTTTCCTGGTGGCAATACTATAAACAGACCAATGATTATACATCCTATTAAATATATAGGAAAAGAGTGTTTTTTCATTATCAAGACAAGTCCAATACTTATTATCACAACAAGTATAATGATAAGCTCTATCCATAATCCAGTCCAATCAATAAGATAAGTATTCATTAATAGACAATAACCAACACCCGTGATAAGCTTCATCACAACTGAGCAAAAAGCGACAACAAGTAATATAAGTAAAAGCATAGATATTTTTCTTTTTGGTGTCATTGTTGAATCTATTACCTTTGTACACAAAGATTGAAAATAATTGACAACATCTCTATCATATTCAATATATATAATAAAATCTTCAAAAAAAGCGATAATAACTTTTGAATCATATTGTACCTTTTTAAGAGATGTTAAATCAAAAATACGATTCTGATAAAAGAAACGATGATTTTCATCAATAATAACTAAGTCACTACTAATCGTTTGTTGAAGCTTATTCATTTTTTTCTTTTTTGCAATAACAATAAATTCTAAACATAAAATTCCCAATGCTATAATAATTCCTATAGAACTCCAATGAAAGTTTATACATACTAAACCAATAGAACATCCTATCAAAATAATAAGGAAAATCATAATAGTGAGTCTATTCTGTCTTTTATAGCTTATACGATCTTGCAGCCTTTGAATATGTAATTCCACTCTCTCACCTCATTTTTTGTGACAAACAGACAAATGATTTTTGCTTTACACCTATATATTGACTGATGACATCGCATTTGACCATTAATAAGAAATAAATATTCTTATCTTCCTCACTTAAACTTTCAAAATTAGCTTGACCTTTCGCAATGATGAAATCAGCCTGATGATAAATATCTAAAAACTCTTGACTGGCACGAGAAAGAATCGTGCCTAATGATCCATCCCCATTAGAAATAATCGTTGCATATTGGTCCATACCAACTTCATAAGCATCTTCCAATATAGAATCATTAACAACTGGTTTCCCTCTTGTTACAAAATAAATTTTAAGTTGGGGATTCATTTCTTTTATTCTTTTAATCAACAATAAATCAAGACATATTTCACCACAATTATCTCCCAGATAGACTAAAGAAGAAGCATTCATTAAATCTTCTTTTAATCTTTCCACATGATTAATAGTTAAAGACAATTGATCCATATTTTGAAAATAAGTCATCATATCTTTTTGTACATTTTGATGAATAGGACTAAAATCTATGACATTTCCCACAATAGCATATAAAACAGCTTGTTCAAATGAATCAATCTGTTGATCAATTTGAGGTAATTGTCTTAAAAATAACTGATTATAATCATGTCGAATCTGATAATAAGGATCTTCACAATGCAAGTAATCTTTAACTAAAGCAAAAACTTCACCAATAATTTCAGGATTCGTTTTATGAAAATCCACTTGACTCATATAATGAAAGACTTGATGAAATAATTCATCTTGTTCTAAACAATCAGTCATTTTCGCAATTTTAACAACTTGATTCATTAGACATGGTAAACATTGTTTATTGATCTTCATGAGTTGAAATCTCCTTTGTCATGCTTTGATAAGCATCTATAAACTGATCACTATTGAATACATAGACATGACTTGTTTTTTGATGTTGAATCATAACATGATGTTTTGATTTTCTTTGAATAGATTGAATATTTTGATAAGGAATCAAAACAGGTAAAAACGCAGCAATCTTCCATTCATAAATCATCATTTCATCATCAAATAAAACAATCTTATATCTTGTACTCATTAAAACAAAAGCAACGAATCCTAGTAAAAAAACACCTATCGACTGTGGGATATTCTTTTGCATATAAGCATAGATACCAAAAATCATAAAGAAAACAAATAAAATCAGACATAATAGAAATGTTCTATATTCTTTAAACTTTTTTATCATTTTTTATCACCAATTGTAGTTTATCATATTTAACAAAGAATGAAAACTTTATTCCCAATATTATAAAAATTTATCACTCATTAAGAAATAGGATATATGAATTCTATTTTAACGAAAAATAGATATTATTTTTATCTAAATTTCAAAAATTATAATAATTTTTTATTAAAATGCTTGTTTTTTATTTATCATTGTATATAATAAATTCAAGGAGGATTCAAACAATGAAATATATTGAGAGAGTATTAGAAGATGTAAAAGCAAAAAATTCTGATCAGCCAGAATTTATTCAAGCTGTTGAAGAAGTTTTAGAAAGTTTAGAGCCTGTTATTGAAGCCCATCCAGAATATGAGGATATGGCAATCTTAGAAAGACTGGTAGAACCAGATAGAACAATTATGTTTAAAGTGCCTTGGCAAGATGACCAAGGAAAAGTTCATGTGAATAGAGGATATCGTGTTCAATTCTCAAATGCGATTGGACCATATAAAGGTGGTTTAAGATTACATCCATCTGTTAATTTAGGAATTATTAAATTCTTAGGTTTTGAACAAATCTTTAAAAATTCATTAACAACACTTCCTATTGGTGGTGCCAAAGGTGGTTCTGATTTTGATCCACAAGGAAAATCAGACAATGAAGTGATGCGTTTCTGTCAATCATTTATGACTGAATTATATCGCCATATTGGACCGGATGTAGATGTTCCTGCTGGAGATATTGGGACTGGTGCCAGAGAAATTGGTTATATGTATGGACAATATAAAAGAATTAGAGGCGCTTATGAAAATGGTGTTTTAACTGGTAAACCACTACCATATGGTGGATCTTTAATTCGTCCAGAAGCAACAGGATTTGGTGCTGTTTATTATGGTAAAGAAGTGTTAAAACATTTTAATGATACTTATGAAGGAAAAACAATTGCATGTTCAGGTTATGGAAATGTTGCTTGGGGTGTTTGTTTAAAAGCAAGAGAATATGGTGCAAAAGTTGTTTCTATCTCTGGTAGAGATGGGTATGTTTATGATCCCGATGGTATTACTACTGATGAAAAGATTGATTTCTTATTAAAAATCAGAAGTTCAAACGATGTGAAATTAAAAGATTATGCTGAAAAGTTTGGATGTGAATTCCATCCAGGTGAAAAACCTTGGGGATTAAAAGTAGATATGGCTTTCCCATGTGCGACACAAAATGAAATTGGTTTAGAAGAAGCAAAACAATTAGTCGCTAATGGTGTAAAATATATTATTGAAGGTGCTAATATGCCTACTAACCCTGAGGCCATTGCTTACTTCTTAGAAAATGGTGGAACATTAGGTCCTGCAAAAGCAGCTAATGCTGGTGGAGTGGCTGTATCTGCATTAGAAATGGCGCAGAACTCTATGCGTTATAGCTGGACTGCTGAAGAAGTTGATCAAAAATTACATGATATTATGGTTAATATTCATGAATCATCAGTCAAAGCTGCTCAAAAATATGGTTTAGGATACGACTTAATTAAAGGAGCAAATATTGCTGGATTTGAAAAAGTTGTGGCTGCAATGATTTCTCAAGGAATCTATTAATAAAAAGAAAGGTTGTTGGATAATCAAATCTAACAACCTTTTTTCATGAATACATACAATTTATTTATTGTGATAATCACTTAATAGCATAGGTATAACATTCACTATAAATGACCCTATAACAAATATCCATAATATGATAGACATTGATGGAGTAACATCGCTAATTGCACTCCAATCACCTGCTTTGCTCCATGAAGCAATCATTTGATATTGATCACATATTGTTAATGACGTCAATAATAATGCAAAAACCATAAAGATTTGATAATTCTTTCCAGCTTGATAAGCATAAATATTGAGTATCGTCACCACCACTGTCAATATGCCTAAAATCATCCACATATCTTTTTCCTCCATTTAACTTAAAAAGGAAACAGCATCGTTTCCTTTTATTCTTCTTTAGGTAATTCTTTTAATGTTTCATCACCTGTCACGTATTTTAAAATCGCCATTGCAGCATCTTTAGGCCCTTTATGTTCATTTCCTTTAATACCTAAACGTGTACGTAACTGACCGACTTTCACACCTTGTTTAAACATTCTTTTAAAGTAATCCTGTAAGATAGGTTCTGTTTGTTCCCTTCTTTGAACTGGACCAAATGGATTTGCAAAATAGCTTCCAACAAGACCATATTCCGTTGTTGTTCCTTTGGCCATACGGTTTCCAGCTCTAAAGACTTCTAAAGCTTCTTCTGGTGTATCAAAGAAACTTAATGCTTCACCATCTTCATCATAATTATTAGCATATAAGAATAAATCAACATCATGCTTAGCGACAACATCTTTATAATCAGTAATTGGAATGACAATACGTGCATTGACTTTATCTGGGTTCATAAATACAGATCTGTCTAATTCTTTAAAACTATATCCTGCATCCAAATCATCCAATCTCACAAAAGCACCGATTTCTGTTCCAGATGTTTTGACTTTTCCTTTATCCCCTAAAGTTAAAACACCCATATCATCATAAATTGTCTTTAAATCAGTAATATATGCTTCACCAAGCACTTTGATCTGTTCAATCGTTTCACTCTTACCTGCTCCACTATCTCCCATGACCACAATATTCTTTGTTTCACCACTACGCAATGTCATCTTCACCATTGCTCCATGTACAGGAAGTTCTCGATGATTAATCTTTTGAACATTATGCAATGTTAAACACATTTTCTTCATATATCCAAAATAATCAAAATCATCATTTGCTGATAATAAAGCGACAATCATATCATTAGATTCATCTTGATAGAAAGCCTGATTCATTTCACCATCTTCATAACCATAAACATAAATTAAGTCAGGTTTACGATTACGATATTCTGTTTCATCAGCCAAATCAAATAAGTTACATAAAGTCACACCCTGTGCCATGAACTTCACGTTGAAATAAACAAAGCATAATAAATCCCCTACTTTAGCAGGATAACATAACCATGATTCAGCATCAAATTTCTTATCTTCAATTGGATTTGTTTTAATTTCTGGGAACACACCATCACGTTTATTACGTTTTGAATATGCAATAAACGGAGGATGAATAACTACAGATTCAATGAACGGAATTTCATCAAGATTACGATATTCATAAGGTAAAAATGGTCGCATATGTGTGACTGCTAATCCAGCATTCACACCCGCTGTAATCTGACGTAAAACTTTATCTTTCTTTCCAACTGCTGATTGAATAGAACGATAAACTTCTAATACTAATTCTTCAAACTCACTTTGTGCATCAGCAAACTGTACATTTTGATAACCAGCTCTTTTTGTTTCATTAAAAACAATTGCATATCTTTGTAAACGACGCCAGAATAAATAAACATCTTCAACTAATGCAATAAACATATCACGGTCTTTAAAATAAGCTTTTAACTGTGAACGCATTGCACAAACTTCTTCTACTGACATAACTAACAATAATTTAAAAACATCTCTTAAATCTTTCAACAGATCCACATCATCTGCTTCCACAGCATGTAAATATTCATAGATTGTTGTATCTGTTCTTTTTATATGTTTAATATATTTTTCTAAAACTTTCGCAAAAGACTCACTTTCAATTAATTGACAACGACTCTGACAGAATTCTTCAGAAAAATTTAAAATTGCATTACCACGTGTAATATTAAATTTATATGCCATATTTTCACCCTTTCCTTTAAAAGATGTTTTTCATCTTTCAAATATGAAACAATTCTATCAAAAAAATACCTTCTTGACTACAAAAATCATAAAATTTATGAAATGATAGCGTTTTTATTTTCAATTTCTATCTTTTTTTCATTTTTTAACAATATTTTTTCTATAAAATAGACAGATAAATATATATTTTTATGAGAAATATAAATATGACTGCCATTTTCATTAATATTTATACAATCATTCTCGTATTTTATTTCATCTCTGCCAAAATCAATATAATAAACCTCATCATTCAATTGATAAACCATTGTATGTTTTCCATAATCAACATAAACTTTATTTTTTGAATCCTGAATCACAAACCAATTATACAAATCATTCAAAGATAAATAATACTGTTCATCTTTAAAAAAACCTTTCAAATCAAACATATAGATTTTTTCATCTTTTTGATATGTTGTGGTATAAGTTGTGATAGTTCCGTTATATTCAAAATAACGACTTCTTTGTAAATACATATAACCTATCATACTGACAAATAAAACAAAAATCACAACCACAAGGATAACACGTTTATATCTTAACTTTTTCATAAACCCTCCCAAAAAGAAAAAGGTCTTATCAAAAGACCTTCCAAAAAACACGACCAACAACCTGTTCATCAAAATCAATATATCCCAAATTTCTAGAATCAACACTATGATTACGATTATCACCCATCACAAAGATTTTTCCTTCAGGAATATCATAAGAAAAATCCTCATTTTGAATCATGGCTTCATTAATATAATCTTCATTCAATAACTGACCATTACGATAAAGCTGATTATCCTTCATTTCCAGATGATCACCGGGTAAACCAACAATTCTTTTGATAATCTGATCTTCACCTTCAGCCACATGATATTTCACCACAACAATATCATTATAAGCTGGTTGTCCTCGTTTATAAAAGAATTTATCAACCAGAATAATATTTCCATTATGATATGTTGGTTCCATAGAAGAGCCTACAACTCTAGAAATCTGTACAAAATAAAGAACTCCCAGTGTTAAAACAACTGTAATAATAATGACTTTGATATATTCAAATAAAGATTTTTTAAAATCATTTTTTTCCATTTTCCTCGCCTCTGATGTATTATAGCATACTATTTTCCATCTTTTAAGCGTGTTCTTAATTTTGTGACAATTTTCTTTTCTAATCTTGAAACCTGAACTTGTGAAATCCCCAAGTATTTGGCAATCTTATCTTGATTATAATCCAGATGATAACGCATATAAATAATCATCTTTTCTTTATCATCAAGCTTTTCCAGTTCCATTTCTAAAGCCATTTTCTCAAACCACATATAATCACTTTTATCAATTAAACGATCTTCCACACTAATTGTTGAACCATCTTTTTCATAAATGGGTTCATTCAATGAAGTTGGATAATAAGACGCATCAATCGCTTCTACTACTTCCTGAGGTTCTACATGTAGATATGCTGCTACATCTTCAATCGTTGGCTCCTGATTATTTTGGGTCTGTAAATATTCTTTGGCTTTGGTGATTTTGATATTTAATTCTTTTAAAGAACGTGATACCTTAATCGTTCCATCATCACGAAAATAACGTTTAATTTCACCCATAATAATAGGTACAGCATAAGTAGAAAACTGAACTTGATAAGATGTATCAAAATGATTAATAGCTTTCATTAAACCAATACACCCTATCTGGAATAAATCCTCTTTATCATAATAACTGTTTTTAAAGCGATGCACAATCGACCATACTAAACCTAAATTTTCTTTCACAATTTCTTCTTTTGCCTGTTCATCCCCTAAACGGACTTTTTCTAGAAGTTCTAATGTTTTAGATGGTGTCATGATTTTTTAGACTTTTTGTGATGATAAGTTTTGTTCCTATATTGATAACACTCTCAATTTCTAAGCGATCCGCTAATGTTTCAATGATTGTTAATCCCATTCCAGCATGTTCTAAGTCTTTTGCGGTAGTATAAAAAGGAGCTTTGACTTCTTCTAAATTGTCAATTCCTTTACCATAATCTTGTACAATCAGTTGTACTTGTCGTCCATCAACTTTCATCTTCATAACAACAAAACATTCTTTATTTTGATCATAGCCATGAATAATCGCATTACTGACTGCTTCTGAAACAATTGTTTTCCATTCAATAATTTCATCTATTGTCGGATTTAAAGGCGTTAAAAAAGCTGCAACAGCTGTTCTGGCAAAGTTCTCATTTTCCAGTAAAGCACTGAAACTCACTTCCATTTGATTCATAGCGTTCCCTCCTTTAAACGTTCAATAGATTCATAATAAGGCATGATTTGAAACATCCCTGTTAATTCAAATAAACGATAAGCAACAGGGTTCAATCCTGTTAAAATCAATGTACGATGTTCAAATCGCAGTTGATTATATCGCCCCAGTACCAATCCAATCCCTGAACTATCTATAAAAGATGTCTTTTCAAAATCAAAAATAACATCTTCTTCACTTTCATCTATCAAATCACTCAATTGTCCACGATATACCGGTGCCATTACACTATCAATTTCACCATAAAAATGAACAATCAGTAGATGATGTGCTTTTTCAATTTCAATATGATTATCCATTGTCTTTCCTCCTTCTTAGCTATCATATACCAATTCAAAATGAAAAAAAATCGATTCGATAAAACTAGAACTTATTCAACAAAACTAGAATTTTTATGCAAAATAAAAATCCATCCCAAGATAGATTTTTAAACAAACACTCTTAATTGATTCATCCATTTTTCAACAAAAGATAAAGCTTCAACATCTTTAGAAACCGTCAAATCAAATGAAGCTATATTAATATTTTCCCTCATCAACAATAAATGACCAATTGTTTCACCTTTTTGAAGAGGTGGAACAAGATTTGTATAGTTGATTTGATAAGTGACCTTTGTCTGATTATTTTTATCTTGAATATACTGAACATCTTCTTTTACAACAACATCAACTGATGGTACTTTCGCATTGTCAATCTTTATCTTTTCAATAACTTCATTTTTTTGAAATAACGTTACACTCTCATATAATGAAAAACCATAATCTAATAATTGTGAAACTTCCTGATTTCTTACCTTCGGTTCACTTTCTTTTAACACAATGCCAATTAATCTTAATCCATTACGTTTAGCTGTTGTAACAATACAATAACCGGCTTCTTTTGTATAACCCGTTTTTAATCCATCTGCCCCTTGATAAGATTTTAATAGCTTATTCGTATTAACCAGCCAGAACTTATGAGCTGTATCTTCACGAATATAACTATCATATAACGACGTTGTCTGAAATAAACGTTCTCCTCCTATTTCAATCAGATACGCAGCCATTGTTCCTAAATCCAAAGCACATGTATAATGTTGATCATCATGTAAACCTGTTGGATTCATAAAATGCGTATTGACCAGTTTCAGTTCTTTGGCTTTTTCATTCATCATTTTCACAAAATTATCATTTGTCCCAGCAATACGTTCCCCCACCATAACACAGGCATCATTCGCCGAAGCAATACTGATGGCTTTAAATAAGTCCGTCACACTCATCTTTTCTCCTTCTTCAAGATAAATCTGACTTCCACCCATACTGGCAGCATAAGCACTACATGTTAATTGTTCATCCCATTTTAAACTTCCTCTTTCAATCGCTTCAAACAATAAAATCATTGTCATAATTTTTGTTGTTGAAGCTGGAAACAGCTTTTCTTTTTCATTGGTTGCATATAAAACCTGTCTGGAAGATGCTTCCATCAATAAAGAAGCTCCAGCATTGGGTGCCAGTTTTAATTCTTCACCATAGACCGGTGTTACTAAACACATCAAAAAGACACATAAACAAATGAACCCTTTTTTTATCATCAAAACACCTCAAATTATTATATGAAAAAAAGAAAAAAACAGTCCAATTTTACAAAGATTGTTGATACTGATATCAACAAAGTCACAGATATTAGATCAATCATATCTCAATATTAGACTTACATGTCGAAAAATATCATTTTTTATAAAGTTTTAGACTTGTAAGTCTGAAACTATTGTTTTTTTATCTTTTCAGATATAATATAGAATCAAATCTTTATACCTTATTGATTGGCTTTTATCTTAAAAATGCAAGATGGTATGATCTTGCATTTTTTGATTTATATATCCAAAGACAATTGTCTATTTTTATAACTTTTTTGTTTAGCCTCTTTAATGATATCATCCTGCTGGACATGTCCTATCAGCAAAGGTGACAAGGGATCATGTTTATGATAATTTTGCCATACTTTCTGTTTGTTCTCATTAGCATAACAATATAAACAGCCATGAGGACAAGTATTATATTCTCCAATATCTCGACTTGGAAAACAGTGACAATGCTTCCTTAAAGGTTTTGATGAAGGTTGCATCACATCATAGCCAATCACATCTTGAAGTAGTGGAGCATTCAGACAACTTTGTGAAGATACACCATACATTGAAAAATCATAAGGTTCTCCACACATTTGAATTTGAAACTGATACTTTTTAGCAATCCTCACAAAAGCTGAAACGATTGTCTTTTGATCTTGTAAAGATACTTCTTGAATACCCGGAAAATTTCTTTTGGTTTTATGATATAAGTCTATAAAACTTATGACACAACGATGAGAATATCCTTGTAATTGAGATAATATATCTTCAAAATAATAAAGATGTTTTTCTATTGTATATTCCTGATTGAGAAAGATAGGATCATAACGTATACCTACTGATTGTACTCCAAGTTGTAAAGATAACTTTTGAATATCAAAAATCACATCCTGATAAGCAGGAACATAGGGTTCAATTTGTTTTCCATAAGGTGTAATGGTGACATAGAAAAAAGAAGGATATGGTTTGAGTTCATCTAAACGTGATAATATGGGACGAGGATTCTTTGTACAGAATACAAAACAATCTACAACATCTTCATTGATCAAGTATTTAGTAATCTGTGTCGGATAATAAGGATTTCTGACATAGACATATCCTTCTTTTAAACGATGAAAAAACCAGTCACTATAAAAAGCAACGATATCGCTACGGCCACTGATATTGAAGATCATAACTTATTTTCCTGTTGGAATAAAAGGAATAATACTTTGAGCAATTGTTGAAATTGGCATTGTTTGTAAAACAACATGACCCGGTCCTGTAATAACTGTATGAAATAAACCTTCGCCACCTAATAATTTATTCTTCATACCCGGCACACTTTGTGTTGTCAATTGACAAGTCGCATCCATTAAAGCTAAATTACCAGAATCAACAATGAGTTTTTGCCCTGCTTCTAGCTGATATTCCACAGTTGCACCATCAATTTCAATAAAAGCAACACCATGTCCAGATAAACGGCTCATGACAAAACCTTCACCACCAAAAAGTCCTGTTGATATCTTTTTATGAAAGAAAACACTTCTTTCAACCGTTTCTTCACAAGCTAAAACAGATGATTTTTGAACAACGATTTCCTTACCTGGTGCTATATCATATTTTTTAATCTCGCCAGGAAATGAAGAACCAAACGCAATCTTTCCATCATCCAATGCTTCATATACATTTAAAAACATTGTTTCTCCCGAAAACATTCTACCAAATGCCTTACCAATACCACCACTCGTTGTTTCCATCTTCATACATGGATCCATCCAAGCCATGGCACCACTATCACTGACCATCTTTTCTCCTTTTTTTAATTCACAAATAACAACCGGAAAAGGTGTTCCCTGAATTTCATACTGCATTTTACTTTCCCTCACTTTCTAAAGTTTTTATAATGAATTCTGCCGTTTTTTGATGTGATGCCAAAGGAACTTGATGCACATCACAAACACGCATTAAAGCATTGATATCTGGCTCATGGGGTTGGGCTGTCAAAGGATCTCTAAAGAAAATCACAAAATCCATTTTCCCCTCACCCACATATCCCCCTATCTGCTGATCGCCACCATAGGGTCCAGACAAGCAACGATGAATCATCAAATCAGTATTTTCCATAATTCTTAATCCTGTTGTCCCTGTCGCAAACAGTGTATGTTGTTTAAAAAAATCTTCATGCTTTTTCACAAAAGCAATAATTTCCTGCTTTTTAGAATCATGAGCTATCAAAGCTATATTCATATCCATCACTCCTTTGTTTTATTATACATGAAAAAAAGCTTCCATCAAAATGAAAGCTTATAAAATATATTTTTCAATAAATTTTCCAATACCATCATGGTCATGATCATCTGTGATATAATCAGCTACACTCTTTGTTTTTTCACTACCATTAGCCATCACAACACCAATACCTGCATGAAGGGTCATATCATAATCATTATCGGCATCACCAAATGTACAAAGCTGTTTCATATCAATACCATGCATAGCCATCACTTCCTGTAAACCATGTGTTTTTGTGACTCTTGGATCCATATATTCAAACAGTTCGCTGGCTGTTTTTAAAGAAGCTGATTTATATTTTTCATTGGAAAAAGTCTTGCTTCTTTCTACAACTGAATCCATGTCTTCAGGATGACAAATAATAATTAATTTAGCACGTGGTTCTTTTAAAAATTCATTAAAATCAACAACTCGATAAGGGACTTTATCTGCCTTTGATAACATCTGAATATGTTCATCATCTTTAGGAGCATAAAAAATCCCTTGATATGGTATTGCAAAATTCACATCCATATCTTCAAAATGATGAATCACATCTTGAATCAAAGCTCCTTCCAATGGAAAACTTGACTTATCTACCTGAAGAGTATAATCATAAATTTCAGCTCCACCTGTTCCTACAATTGCATCAACCAAGCCATCAATACCCCAAGTCTTTAAAAGAGTTTTGACGCTATGTACATCTCTACCTGTAGATAAACCAAATAAAATACCCTTTTCTCTTGCTTTTTTTATCATTTCTACTGTCATTGGTGAAACAATTCCTTGACTATTTAACAATGTTCCATCAACATCACACATAATTGCTTTTACATCCATTTGCATACTCCTTAAATATAATATTTTGTATAATAATAAATACGTAAAATATCAAAGATCATCATGATCTGATAATTAAACTGAATCCCATCAAAACGTCCTGGTACTTGTACCACATAATCAGCCCCTAAATCATTTTTCTTTTTATATTTGACATTCTGTGTTAATAAAACAATCTTGGCTTCATGAATATTTTGATCGGCACTTTCTTTTAAATAATCGTGCAAAGTTCTTCCTGTTGCACTAATAAAGATGACAACATCATCTTTTTGAAATTGAAAATCTTTTACAAAATGATGATATTGAATCACTTCTTTACCAAAAGTAATGAAATCTGTTTGAAATTCAACCGCAATACTTGTTGGATATAATGCCCCAATGATAATGACACGTTTCTTTTTAAAAATCAATTCACAAATTTTTTCAAGTTCTTTAATAAATGTGTCTTTATCATAAGAAGTATCCAATTGTTCAATCAATTGTGAAGCAGAAACACCTAACATACGTGCACGAATCTGTGAGACACGCAACATATAATCAGCTACTAATTCACTTTGAAATTCTTCATAAGTCTGAAAACCTAAATGTCGACAAAAATCTAAAATCTCATCTTCTTGAAACCCACCTTCATCCATCACTCTTTGTAAAGAATAATCTTCCATCTCAACATAATGATGAACAATAAACAATCCAATACGATACATATGATCATCATCTAAACAACCATTTAAATATTTTAAAATTCTTGATAAAACAATGTCCATAAAGAAGCCTCCTTATTTGATAATTTTATTATAATCCTTTTTTATCAAAAAACGCGTTTTTTTCTCAAATAGATAGAAGACATAATGATTGTATCAAAAATAATAATCAAATATTTATTTTTCTATGAAATAAATCATTTTTATCATCAAAAAGCTTCTTTTAAAGAAAAGAATGACAAATTTTTTTCATAGCCAAAAAAAAGGCTTGATTCCATTCAAGCCCAATCTCTCATTATCCTATTAAATCCATTTCTTTCATAACCTTATAAATACCATCTTGGTCTGGATCAGTAAAGAAATATTTTCCTAATGCTTTTAAATTATCTGATGCTCCTTCATAAACAACACCTGTTTCAACCTCTTGAAGCATCTGATAATCATTCATACTATCACCAAAACCAACAGTATCTTTCATTTGTCCTTGAAAATGATTAACAACTTTTAAAATACCATCGGCTTTTGTACAATATTTTAATATAATTTCTCCATTAATAAAATCATCTTCTTCTTTAGAAAAAGTCACAATATTAAAGAATTCTTCTAAAAATGGTACACAATCATAAAAGCTTTGTTTATTGGGAGCAATAAAACAAACCTTTGTAACACCTGTTGTTAAAATATTAAAATCTTTGATAGGTAAACGATTTTCCCCCATACGTCTTAACTGGAAAAAACGCATTAATTCTAAATTATTTTCACAATCTTTTTGATGTTTTTGATCAAAGAACTCATTGACACCAGGTGTCTGATATAAAGCTTTTTTTGTTTCCAATGTAAACAAAATATGATTATTAATAAATAAAGTCATGACTTCTGATAAGATATACTGATTCATAAAATTTTCAAATATATACTCACCATCAACAATCACAAATCCACCAGCACTACAAATTGCCCCATCAAACTCAATATTCTTGATATCTCCTACAATAGAAGTAGGAGCACGACCCGTACATAAAAATGCACGATGTCCATTTTGTCTTGCCTGTTGAATAGCCCATTTTGTTTTCTCTGTGACCATTTTAGATTTGCCTACTAATGTCCCATCAATATCAAAAAATAAAAATTTCCCCATAATTTCACCACCGATTATTATTATACATCAAATTTAAACATCCTATATAAAAATATCATTTTTTGAAAATAATTATGATAAAACTTCATCAATCAATATAGGTTTATTTACAAATTCATCTGAAAACTCATAGGCATCCAAAATATCTTTTCGTAATTCTTTAGAAAGTCCAGTATTCGTATGAACTTCCACTAATACATCCCCTTTTTTGACAAAATCACCTATTTTTTTATGTAAGATCAAACCAACACTATAATCAATCTCATCGTCCGTTGTTTCACGTCCACCACCTAGTTTCATGCTGACAATTCCTAGTGGTTTTGCCTTTAAATCCTTAACATATCCTGTTGTCTGACTATAGACAGGAATAACTTCTTTTGCTTTTGGAAACATTTCTGGATGACGAATATAAGCATCATCTCCTCCTTGTGCTTTTACCATTGCACAAAAAGTTCTTAATGCCTGTTTACTATCAATAGCCTCCTGCAACATCTTTCTAGCCATCAGCAATGAATCTGCCTTTTGCGCCTGCATTAACATATGACTTCCTGCCTGTAAGCATAGCTCCAATAAATCTTCCGGACCATTTCCATTCAATGTATCAACTGCTTCTTTCACTTCCAGAATATTACCAATCGCACAACCTAACGGCTGACTCATATTAGAAATCGTTGCACGTGTATCCTTTCCTAAAGAATCGCCAATTTCAATCATTGTACGTGCCAGGACTTTGGCTTCTTCCTTGGTTTTCATAAAAGCACCATCACCATATTTAACATCTAATAAAATCGCATCACTGCCAGCTGCCAGTTTTTTAGACATAATGGAAGAAGCAATCAAAGGAATACAAGAAACTGTTGCTGTGACATCACGCAAGGCATACATTTTTTTATCTGCTGGATCTAAATGTGCACTTTGTCCAATGATTGCTAAATGACAATCATTCACCTGTTTTACAAAATCATCTTCTTCAATCATCACATGCAATCCCGGTATTGATTCAAGTTTATCTAAAGTTCCTCCTGTATGCCCTAATCCTCGACCACTCATCTTAGCGACAGGCACACCACAAGCCCCAACAATTGGACCTAAAACCATAGATGTCTTATCACCAACACCACCTGTACTATGTTTATCAACCTTGATACCTTCAATACGACTTAAATCAATGACATCACCACTATGCATCATTTCTTTTGTTAATAAGGCTGTTTCCTCTTTATTTAATCCCTGAAAACAGACAGCCATCAACCATGCACTCATTTGATAATCAGGAATCTTATCATTTGTATATCCATCAACAATAAAATGAATTTCTTGTGCTGTATGTACTTTCCCATCTTTTTTCTTTTCAATTAAATCAACCATTCGCATTGTTTTTTCCTCACTTTTCTAAAAGATTAAAAAATCTTATATCTCCATTATACACTCCCCAGATTGTGAATGCACTATTTATCCAAAAATCAATATGAATAAGCATACGATTCCATTCATAACCAAAAAATGCAATAAGTCCACTTACCAAAATCAAATAAATAACCCACATCAAAACATATCCTAATTTAATCTTTTTAAACACAAGATAATAAGCCAACCAATACCCATATGACAAATAATACATATTCGCAAATGGAGCCAAATCTTCTTCCAACATTAACCATCCTAAATCCATATGCCAGATAAAAATTATCCAAAATACACTTAACATAGACATAATAAATAAAGCTATATTCCATCTTTCATTGCGTTGCATCTTATGATAATCTTCTTTTAAAACTTGTGGAACAACTTCATGATGTTCTGTTTCATACTCACCTAAGAAAAATTCATTTATGATTATCCCTAATATTTCACATAAAGGGATATAAAGTGAAGCATCAGGAAGATGAAT